>NZ_CEWCAA010000035.1:0-22717 GCF_982429025.1 Enorma sp. | reverse complement strand
CGAGGCGGGAAGCATCGCGTCCTCCGCCGTAACCCACCCGGCGCGGCTCGCACGGCGCCAACCGGGCACGCCCTCCTCGATCGTCGCCGCGCAAAGCACACGGGTATCGCCGAACTCCACGAGGCACGACCCCAGCGCGTGCTTGAGCACCTCGCGGGTAAGCGCAACTTCGCGCATCTCGTCCATCGCGCGGCCGTTTGCGCGATCGATTTCCATATAATCCAAGGTTTCCTCCCCATCGTATCTCACTATGGCAAGAACCGGCCATGCCGGCTCCCGTATGACAGGTTTTGCGGGCTGGCGGCAAGCCGCCCGCTGCCGAGCGGCCGACCGTCCCCGCGCCCTGCCGATCATCCTCGCAGCCCAGCGGCAGGTCGCCCCGGGGCCTGCGGGCCCCGCAGCCTAGCGGCAGACCCCACAGCAGGCGGGGCCCCAAGGCCTAGCGGCAGACCCCGCAGCAGGCGGGGCCCCAAGGCCTAGCGGCGGTACATCTCCTCAAGCTCGCCAAGGTCTACATGCACGATGCTCTTGAGCGGTTGCCCGAAGATGAAGCTTCCCGCCGCCGCGAACTCGGCAATGTTATCCGAGGTTGTTGCAAACCGGTGCTGAGGCTCCACATCGGCCGCGGCAAGCTGCCCGCGGCGATGCAGGATGTCTTTGAGCTCGCGCGTGGTCTCCTCCGCAGACGACACCACCCGCACGCCCGTGCCAAGCGCATGGCGGATGGGCCCTGCAAGCAGCGGAAAATGCGTGCAGCCGAGCACCACGGTATCCACCTCGGTATCGGCGATCGGCGAGAGCGTCCTCGCTACCTCGAAACGAATCTCGGGGGTATCGAAGATGTCGCCGTCTTCGAGCCAACGCTCCTGCAGATGCGCACCCGTGGCCAGCTCGCGCTCGACGATGTTCACGAAGCTTGGAGCGGGGCACCCGTATACATCCACGCCCGCATCGAGACTCTGGATGGCTCGCGTGTATGCACCCGACCGCACCGTGAGCTCCGTGGCGAGCACGCCCACCTTCCGCGTGCGCGTCGTGTTGATAGCCGCCCGCGCGCCCGGAGCAATCACGCCGATCACGGGAACGTCGAGCGTCTGCTGCGCCACGGTGAGCGCCGCCGCGGTCGCGGTATTGCAGGCGATCACGATGATCTTGACATCATGCGCCTCGAGCCAGCGCCCCGCTTGCAGAGCGAAGGTACGCACCTCGTTCTCCGAGCGCGGTCCATAGGGGCAGCGCTTCGTATCGCCCACGTAGTAAATCGATTCGTGGGAGAGCGACGTCGCAATCGAGCGCGCAACGGTGAGCCCGCCCAAGCCCGAATCGAAAACGCCAATCGGGCGGTTATCGTAGGCGAGGGGGCTGACGCAGCGGTCATCCATCACATCCGCCTCCCCTGCGCCTCCAGCAGGCAGCGCATGGCGTTCACCCAGCCATCAACGATGCGCCCGCGCGCCACCACGGTCTCGGGGTGCTTCTCGAGGAGAGCATCGGCGTGCGGGTCGGACAGCGCATTCTCTACCATGATGAACTGCGCCACGGCATCGGCCATGAGGAAATCGGACGACGAATCGCCGATAGCGAGCGTCTCGGCGCGGTCGATACCGCGAAGCTCGCAGAAGCGCTCGATGGCACGCCCCTTGCCCAAGCCCTTCGGCATGATGTTGAACGCACGGCCGCGCACCCCTTCAGGCAGATGGAGCGTTGTGGGCGCTGAGATGTAGTTGAGAAAACCGTTGTCGCCCCAGTCGAGCGCCATGCCCGAGGCGTCGAGCAGCGCGATCGCCTCCTCGTCTGGCACCTCGCCGCGCAGGCCGATGGTAACCTCGCGATGCTTATAGCCGTTCGACATGTCGTTATGGAATTCGATGAGCCCAGGCCAGCGCGAGATGAACTGGTCGCAAAGCCCGGTCTGCTCGATAACCTCATGCGGCGTGAGGCCGCAGGAAGGGTCGTAGTCCATCTCCGCCGTGAAGTACTCCCAGGTATCATGCGGGCGATCGATCATGATGATGCCGCCCATCTCACCGATGTACGAGGTGAGGCCAAGCACGCGCGAATCCTCGTGCAGCATGGAGCGGTTCCGGCCTGAGCACGGGATGACCTCGATGCCCGCCTGCTTGAGCGCGATGAGCGTCTCCACGAAAGCGCAGCTTGGTTCGCCCGCTGCGTTTGCGAGCACCGTGGAGCCAGGCCCCATCATCGTGCCGTCGAGATCTGTGAACACATAGCGCACGCGAGCAAGGCGCTCGCGCAGGGCCTCATCGGTCTTTTCGCCGCTGAGAGCCTCGGGCAGATAGGTAATCGGCATGCATCCTCCGCTTTGATCGTGGCTTGCGCGCAAATGCAATTGCGGTTTGTCCCTATCATAAGATATGTCCCGTTGCCGTCAGCGAGCGAATTCGGCTATACTCAGACTCCACGGGCGATTGGCGCAACGGTTAGCGCAGGTGCTTTACACGCACAAGGCTGGGGGTTCGAATCCCTCATCGCCCACCATAGTTTTTGTTGACCCTGCACACGCGGGGTCTTTTCATTTTCATGCCCATCACAGAGGGATTCGAACCCGCAGGGTCGCGAGCTGCGCAAAGCGCGCGAGCGTCTTTGCCAGCACGCGACGCAAGGCGGCAAAGCCGCCGCAGCGATCCGGGGCTGTTGATAAAACGAACCGGGTTCGTTTTATCACTAGCTCAAAACGGAGGTGAGAATCTGGGCGAGCTCGTCCACATTCTCCTTCGTGCAGATAAGCGGCGGCAGGAAGCGAAGGGTGTGGGCGCCCGTCGCGTTGATAACCGCGCCCGCTTCGAGAGCGGCGGTCACCACGTCGTGCGCATCCCCCGCATCCTCATCCAAATCGCAGCCGAGCATGAGGCCCGCACCGCGCACCTCGACCACGTGCGGCACCTTCGCGAGTTGCTCGGCCATATAGGCGCCAACCTCGGCCACCTTGCCGGCATACCCACCGTTCACGAGCTCGCAGAGCGTAGACTCGGCAGCAGCCACGGCAAGACAGCTCCCGCCGAAGGTCGAGCCGTGATCGCCCGGCTTGAAGGCGTCCGCCACCTCCGCGCGCGCCACGCATGCGCCAGCCGGCACACCGCCCGCGATGCCCTTCGCCAGGCTCATGATATCCGGCACAACGCCCGCGCGCTGGATTGCGAACGGCTTCCCCGTGCGGAACACGCCCGCCTGAACCTCGTCGGAGATGAGCACGCCGCCCACCTCGTGCACAAGGCGCGCCGCCTCTTGGACGAATGCCGCATCGAGCGGGTGCACGCCGCTTTCGCCCTGAATGGGCTCGAGCATGACGGCGCAGATTTCGCCTCCAAGCTGGGCAAAAACCTCGCGCAGCTCATCGATGTCGTTGGGCGTGCACGCCACGAACCCGCCCGGGAGCGGACGGAAGGTGTCCTGCAGGCGATTTTGCATGGTGGCGGCAAGCGTCTCGAGCGTGCGGCCGTGGAAGCCGCCGCGCAGGCAGACGATCGTGTTCCCGCCGTTGCCGCACCGCTTGGCATACAGGCGCGCAAGCTTCATGGAGCACTCGTTGGCCTCGGCTCCCGAATTGGAGAAGAAGGTTTTCCAAACCTGCTCGCCCTCTTGCGGGGCAGCAGCGGCACGCACGGCCTCGGCGTCGCCCTCGGCGATAGCACGGGCAAGCACACCGGCGCCCACAAGATCGTCGTTAGCAAGCTTGGAAAGCAGCGCCGCGACCTCGCCGCGATGCTCGATGTAGAAGTAATTCGATACGTGCATGAGCTCTGTGGCCTGGCGCTCAACCGCGCCGACCACCGCTGGGTGCCCATGGCCCAGGCAGCATACCCCGATACCCGCCAGGAAGTCGAGGTATTCGCGGCCCTCGGCGTCCTTGAGCGTCATGCCGGAGCCTTCCACGAACTCCACCTGGCTCCTGCCGTATGTATGCATCACGAACTCGCTATCGAGCGCGCGCTCTTGATCGAATGTCATCGTCTTCTTCCTCTCCATTGCCTGGTGCTTCTCTCTGCCTACCGCGACTCGGCGTCCTCATCCGTCTCTGCCAAGCGCGACGCGAATACGCCGAGCGGGTGGGGATGCCGGTCCTGCTCGTACGACTCCATCGTGGAATGCATCACGGTGCCCAAGCCGGTGTCGGTCAGGAGCTCGAGCAGCAGCGAATGCGGCGTGGTGCCGTTGATGATATGCGCACGGAACACCCCGCCGCGCAGCGCTCCCACGCACGATTGCAGCTTGGGAATCATGCCCTTGTCGATGTCGCCGCGCGCGAGCAGCGCCTCGGTCTCCTCGAGCGTGAGGTTCGAGATGAGCGAGGTCTTATCAGAGAAATCCTCGTAGAGGCCGTCGACATCCGTGAGGTAGATGATCTTGTGCGCGTGCACGGCCTTAGCGACGGCCCCCGCCGCAACGTCGGCGTTGATGTTGAAGAAGCCGCCGTCCTCCCCCTGTGCAACGGTCGCGACCACAGGGATATAGTCGTTATCCATGAGGCTCTCGAGGTAGTCGGCGTTGACGCGCGTGACACGCCCCACGCGGCCCAGGCCGGGATCGAGCTGCTCGGCAACGATCGTACCCGCATCGCTCCCCGAAACGCCCACCGCGACGTTGCCGTGCTGGTTGATGGCAGCCACGAGCTCCTGGTTCACCTTGCCCACAAGAACCTCGCGCACGATCTCCATCGCTTCCGGCGTGGTCACGCGCTGGCCATCCTTGAACTCCACGGGAAGGTCGTAGTGCTTGAGCGCCTCGTTGATGGCCGCGCCGCCGCCGTGAACGATCACGATGCGCGCGCCGATAATCTTAAGCAGCAGGATGTCGCTCATCACATCCGAACGCAGCTTAGCATCGACCATGGCAGCGCCGCCGTATTTGATCACGACCGTGCGGCCGGTGAGACTCTTAATCCACGGCAGCGCCTCGAAGAGCAGCTGGGCGGTCTGGTCGCTATTGAGCGACGGCTTGGCATCGCGTGCGTACTTCATGCTCATCCTCCCATACGCCTGCGGGGCCCGGTCCGATCACCGGCCCGCGATGGGTCAAAACAACCCCGTCCCAAAATGACCGGTCAAAATGGTTCACGAACGGTAGTCGGCGTTAATCGAAATGTAGTCGTGCGTGAAATCGCAGGTCCAGACCGTGGCCTGGGCATCGCCCGCGCCAAGATCCGCCGCGATGACGATCTCCGGCGCCTCGAACCGGCGCAGCGCCTCGTCCTCGTCGAACGGCACCGTGAGACCGCCCCGGCACACGGGGATGTCCATGATGTCGATATCGACGTCCTCCTGGTTGAAGACCACGCCGCACTTACCGAGCGCAGCCGCCACGCGGCCCCAGTTGCAGTCGTGGCCGGCCACGGCGGTCTTCACGAGCGGCGAGTTCGCGACCGCGCGGGCAGCGGTATCGGCATCCTGCGGCGTAGCGGCGCCCGAAACCGTAACGGTCACGAGCTTCGTAGACCCCTCGCCATCGGCGGCGATGCCACGGGCGAGCGCCTCGCACACCACATAGATGGCGCGCTCGAGCTCTTGGTAGGCATCGCTACCCTCGTCGATGGGATCGAGCATCGGCGCAGCCTTGCCCGAGGCGAACATGATGCATGTATCGTTCGTCGAGGTGTCGGAATCGACCGTCACCCTGTTGAACGTCTGGTCCACGGCGGAGCGCAGCAAGCCGTGAAGGGTTTCCGGGCGCACGGGAGCATCGGTGGTGATGAGCGCGATCATGGTTGCCATGTTGGGCATGATCATGCCCGAGCCCTTGCAGCAGCCACCCACCGTGAACGTGCTGCCCAAATAGCCCGCAGCCTGGCTCTCGTAGGTGACGGCGTACTCCTTGGGGTGCGTGTCGGTCGTCATGATCGCAAGGGCCGCATCGGAACCGCCCGCGCGGGAGAGCGCATCGGCAGCAGCGGGAATACCCTCTTCAAAGGGTTCGATGTCGAGAATCTGGCCGATGACGCCCGTCGACGACACGAGCACCTGCTCGGGCTCGCAGCCCAGCACCTGGGAAGCGATGTCGCAGGTCTCGTGAGCGGCAGCGATGCCGGCTCCTCCCGTCGCTGCGTTGGCGTTGCCTGAGTTCACCACGACGCCGCGAGCCATGCCGTAGCCCACGCCGCCCAGATGGGCACGGCTCACCGTAACCGGGGCCGCGCAAAAGCGGTTCTGGGTGAAGGTGCCCGCGATCGGGCACACCTCGTCGGCAACGAGGAGCGCCATGTCGAGGCGCTTCGGGTCTTTGCGGAAGCCCGCATGAACGCCTGCTGCCATGAAGCCCTGCGCGCTCGTCACGCCACCGTTGGGCACTGCGCGAATCCTCGCATCAAACTCATCGATATTCATAGGTCCATCCCTTTTGGTCCAGCTTCTACTTCGTCACAGTGTACCGAGCCGCGGCACCAGGGGCAACGACGGAAACCGCGCCCTTTGCGCCGACGGCACGCCTGCTACTTGCACCGGCAGCGTGCCTGCTACACCGGCAGCGCAACCAAAGGAAGGCCTCGTCGCTCGTCGAGCCCGAAGACGATGTTGGCGCACTGGACCGCCTGGCCCGCAGCGCCCTTGCAGAGATTGTCGATCGCGCCGATGGCAATGAGCGCCGACGCCTCGTGGTTCACCGCCAGGCCGATCTGGCATGCGTTGCTGCCCGCCACCGACGACGTCTTGGGCACCTGGCCGGCGTCGAGCACGCGAACGAAGGGCCGCCCCTCATAGAAGCTGCGATAGGCGCTCACGGCCTCCTCGGCGGTGAGGCTCGCAGCAGACGGCGCGAGCGGCAAGGTGACGGTGGAGAGCAGGCCGCGCTTGAGCGGTGCCAGATGCGGCGTGAAGACCACACGCCCTGCCAGGCCGAGAATCTGCTCGATCTCGGGCGTATGGCGGTGGCGGCATACGTTGTAGGCCTCGACGTTCTCGTCGGCGCTGCAGTAGTGCGTGCGCGCGTTCGCCGACTTGCCCGCACCCGTAACACCCGAGATGGCATCGACCACCACAGGGCCGCCTTCCGCAACCCAGCCCATGCGCACCGCAGGTGCGGCGGCAAGCGATGTTGCCGTGGGAAAGCATCCCGCGCACGCCACGAGCGCGGGCGCGCCCGCTGCATGGCGCTCCGCCGCGCGATCGAGGTCTTCGGCAAAGAGCTCAGGAAGGCCGAAGGCACGGTCCTGCAGAAGCTCAGGCGAGGTGTGGGAGACGCCGTACCAGCGCTCATAGGTCCCAGGATCGCTCAGGCGATAATCTGCCGAGAGGTCGATCACCGTCACGCCAGCATCCAGAAGCCCCGGTGCCGCAGCGAGCGCAGCCGTATGGGGAACGGCGAGGAACACCGCATCGCATGTGGTAAGCACGGGGTCGTCGTGCGCGGAGAAGACGAGGTCGCCGGCGCCTTCTACCCCGGCAAACGCAGGGTAGACGCTGCCGAGCGCCTGCCCTGCATCGGCATTGGACGTAATCGCCCGAAGCTCGAAATCCGGGTGCCCGAGCAGGATGCGTGCAAGCTCCACGCCCGCATACCCTGCCGCTCCGACGATGCCCACCGTGTACGCCATAACTCCCCCGCAATCAAATCATGCAGAATACTGCATTCGAAAATCTTTCTTATGCAATAGCATGAAAGAGTATCACGATTGAGCGAGCGGAGTTATCCGTTAACCCCCTTGAAACCTTCTGGCAGCGCCGCAGATGGAAGCGCGGGGCGCCGTCGCGGGAACGCTATTCCGCGCGGGGCGCCGTCGCGGTAGCGCTACTCAGCGCAGGGCACCGCAGCGGCAACGCTATTCCGCGCCGAGTGCCGCCATGGTGATGTAGTTGTACGGCTGGTTGAAATGCGGCAGGAAGAAGATATCGAGCAGCTTGAGCTTGTCGATGGTCACGCCCTCCTCGATCGCGAGCGAGAACAGGTGAATGGCCATCGAGACGTCGTATTCGGAGGCGAGCTGCGCCCCCACCACGCGGCGGCTACCACGCTCGTAAACGATGCGAATCTTGACCTGCGCGTTCTCGCGCATGAATGCAGGGCGCTGGAGGTCTTCGAAATCCGTATAGAGCACCTCTAGCCCCGCCTTCTCGGCCGCACGGACCGAAAGGCCGGTAGAGCAGAGGTTCAGGCCCATAACGGAGATCGCGTTGGAGCCCTGCACGCCGATGGACTCGAGCGGCGTGCCGCCGATGTTGTGACCGGCAACGATGCCCGAGCGCACGGCATTGGTCGCGAGCGCGATGTAGGTAGTCGCGCGCAACGCGTTCGAGTAGACGGTCGCGCAATCGCCGATGGCGTAGACGTCCGGGTCGCTCGTCTGCTGGTGACGGTCGACCAGGTAGGCGCCGTTGTCAAAAAGCTCAAGATGGTCGCGACCGAGCGCGTTGTTCGGAATGAAACCGATGGCGTTCACCACGAGGTCAGCAGGGTAGCTGCCCTGCTCGGTGGTAATGGAGCGTACATGCCCCGTCTCGTCCCCCACGTAAGCGCAGACGGCCTCGCCAAAATGGCACTCGATTCCACCCTGGGCAAGGCGCTCGTCCATGAGAGCGGCGAACTCGGGATCGTAGTAGCTTGCAAGCGACGTGGGAGCAATGTCGAAGATGCGCACGTTCTTGCCACGACGCTTGGCCGCCTCGGCAATCTCGACACCGATATACCCAGCGCCCACCACCGCGACGTCTTCCACAGAATCGTCGGAAATCTGACGATCAACCTCCTGGCCCTCTTGGAAGAGCTTGAGGAAATTGATACCCGCAAGGTCGTGGCCGGGCAGCTTGGGCGCAATCGGGAGCGAGCCAGTTGCCAACACGAGCTTGTCGTACTTGATCGTAAAGTCGGCACCCGTGCGCGGGCGGCAGCTCACCAGGTGAGCGTCGAAATCAATGCTCGTGACCTCGGTCTCCATAAAAACTTGGGCGCCCTTGGCCTCAAATGCGTCCTTGTTGGTATAGAAGAGCTTGTCGACGGAATCGATCTGGCGGCCCACCCAAAGCGCGGTACCGCAGCCGAGATAACTCAAGTTGGTGTTACGGTCGATCATCACCACTTCTTGATCGGGATAGGTGTCGAGCAGCGTGTTGGCGGCAGCGATTCCGGCGTGGTTGGCTCCAACGATAACGGTCTTCATCTCATTCCCCTCTCTCGCGCTGGTTCAGCGCAGTTTGGACGTGCGAGGCTATTCGATAGTTCGACCATATCGAAAATATGTTTCTTAAACAATATCAATTCTGTAAACGGCCCATACGCACTCGGTAATAGGGCGTGCGGCGGCGCGCGTGGCAGCACCTCGATCGCCACCGAACGAGAGCCCCATGCGCCCACAAGCCCCATGCGCCCGACAACGGATGGTTGGGCACGCGCCCTTATCGCTCTGCGAACTCCTTGATCTGGCGAAGCATACGCGCAGCCTCTTGCCTTCCCGCTATGTAGAGCTCGAGAAGCTTCGACGCGTCACGCTCAACGTGCCCCACCGTTACCGGGTGAGGCGGCGCAACCACGAGAGCCCGCCCCTCGCGTTCGTAAGCCCAGATATGCTCGCGCTGCTCGTTGTAGCGCTCATGGCGCGTGGAGAGGGCATCGAGCAGATAGGGGTAGGCGGCATAGCGGGCGCGCGCTGCGGGCATGAGCTCGTACGGAGACTTGCGGTAGCCTCGGTGCTGGGTGAGCACCACGATCGCGCGGTCATACCCCTCCTCCTCGAGCACGTGCTCAATAGGCACGGAATCGGCCACGCCGCCGTCGAGGTAGAGGCTGCCATTTAGCTCAACGGGCTGTGTGACCAGAGGAAGCGAGGTTGAGGCGCGCACCACATCGATGTCGAGCGAGGCGTCTTGCACCTCGGGGTATTCAGCCGTACCGAACATGATGTTTGTGACGGTGGCGAACAGCTTCATGGGGTTTGCGCGATACGCCTCGTTGTCAAACGGGTCGATGCGGTCCTGAACATCGAAGAGCAGGAAGTCGTACCCGATCAAGCTTCCGTTCGCCGCAAGCGCGCGCGACCCCACGTAGCGCTGATCATCACAGAACGCGAGGTTGATGCGGTTGACGCGCCCGATTTGACGCGATTTGTAGTTCAGCCCGTTCAACGCGCCCGCAGATACACCGTAGCAGGCGGGAAGGTCGACGCCCTGTTCGAGCATGACATCGATCACGCCCGCCGTGAACTGCCCGCGGAAGCTGCCGCCCTCGAGGATGAGCGCGCACGCGCCCGCTCCCGGCTTGGCAGAGCTCGTTCCCGGCTTGGCCGAGGCCGCGGCCGGCTCACCGCATGTTGCGCCCGGCTCGGCAGAAGCCGCTCCCCCGCCTTGTCGCAAGCTATCGTGAGACTCTGCCTCGTATACGTCGGCTCCATGTACGTCTTGCTGCATTTCCGCACCCTTTTCTCATCGCATGCACCGCTGTGCTTCAGGCTCTTCTACCCCATTGGACCAGACATACGCCCGCATCTTGAATCTTTGGAAAAGCCGCTATCCGGCAAGAGGGTTCAGCCAGAGGGCTCGGTGGGGGAAGACCGGCAAGGTGAATCTACCCCGATAGGTGAATCTACCCCGATTTCATTAACAGGTGCTACGTCACCTCTGCGCGCGGGGCTCGAGACAAACTATCCGAAGGTGTGCCCTGCCGCTATGAATCGGTACCTGACCTATGCCATGGCAGGAACGGTCGGGCTCATCAGCGCATGGCTGCACGATGGCCGCTCGGAGCCGGTGGAAGAGATGAGATCTCTGCTTGGTCGCGTTATTCTGGGGAGGCGCGAAACGGCTCTCTTCGAATGCAGGTGTCTACCGCACGTAGCCCGACCGTGCGCCCAACTTCGCCCACGTCTCAAGTTTCGCGAGCCTGCGCTGGCACACGTCTCGTACGAACGCTGCGGCGCTGCTGCCGAGGAGCGCCCTCCCGATCTATTTCAGCAACCAATCAACGAGACTGCGCTGCTCAATACCGTTATGGTCCGTCGCACCGATGCGGTCCAGGGTGAGCAGCGTCTTGGGGTAGGCGTCCCCCAGCAGCTCGAGCGGGCGCAGCTCGCGACGCAGCGTCGCCTCGTCCAGTACGGACAGCGCGACCTGATAGTAATGCGGCTTGCCCTCCCGCTCGGCAACGAAGTCGATCTCCAGATCCCCCACACGCCCTACGCGCACCGTGTGGTAGCGCCGCAGCAGCTCTAGATACACGACATTTTCCACGCGATGCCCGAGGTCGCTGCCGTCGCGTCCGAGCAGCAGATGTCTGAAGCCGAGGTCGCCGAGGTAGTACTTGCCCCCCTGCTGCAGCAGGCGCCGACCCTTGGCGTCATAGGGCTCGGCCTTGAAGATGAGGTAGCACTCCACGAGCGCGTTGAGGTACTCGCTGACGGTGGTCGGGGAGACTTTTGAGCCGTTGGCCGTCAGCGTGTCCGCGACCGTTTTGAGCGAGAAGCGATTCCCCACGTTATCGGCGAGAAAGGCGAGAAGCGCGCGCAAGACCGGCATGCTGATGCGGGGGTGCCGCGTCGCCACGTCTTTGACGAGGATGGTGTTGAGCACACCGTCAAGGTACTCGGACACGTCCTCGGCGGGCAGTAGGGAGGCGTACGGCATGCCCCCCAGCGAGAGATAGCGGTTGAGCAGCTCGGTGTCGTCCGCGTCGTCCGTAAAGGCGGCGCGGGCGCCACGATACTCCGCGAACGAGAGCGGCAGGAGTCGGAACTCAACATAACGGCCGGTAAGCAGCGTGGCAAGCTCGCTCGAGAGCAGATCGGAGTTCGAGCCGGTGACGTAGACGTCGCAGTCTTCGCGCGCATACAGCGCGTCGACCGCTCGCTCAAAGCCTTTGACGCGCTGGGGCTCGTCGATAAACACGTAGCAGCTCGGGGAGCTGATGCGGGCGACGACGTAATCGTAGAGTTCTTGCGGCGTGGTGGGGGCGGCAAAGCCCAGGCGCTCAAGATCAACCGAGACGATTGACCTCTCGTTCACGCCGGATTCGACAAGGGCTCGCTGGGCCAGTTTGAGCGCGGTTGACTTACCGCAGCGCCTCAGGCCGGTCACCACTTTGATGACGTCACGGTCCTTCCAGTGGAGAAGCCATTCGGTTGCCTGGGGGCGCGGGACGATGACTTGCTGGTTTATCATGGGCGAGTCCAATCTATCCAACCAAATGGATAAGCTAAGGAAGCATCTTAATTTTATCCATTTATCTAGATGAATATCGGTTAATTGGTAAATCTATCCAACAAACTGGATGTATTGAGGCATGGAATCAGCTTTACGGCGCATCACGCATCACCTACGTGTATTGCTCTGACATACTTCCAGAGGAGTAGCGCGGAGCTCGCTGAGCTGGCCGAAGTGCCGATAAGAGCCATGCGGCCCTGCCGCGAGCGGGGCGGCACCTGCGCCGAGATCGGCAGGGAGCTGGGCGTCGACCCTGGCAGCATATCCAACCGGATCGGGAGGGCCGGCTCCGCGGGCGCAGGTGCCCGTCGAGGTACAGCCCAAAAAGCCAAGACGGATATGAACGGCTGACCGGAGCGAAGCCTTTACATCGCAAAACTCGACTCGATATGGCGCGCGAAATAAAAAAGCAGGTAGATAACGCTATCTACCTGCTACAGCAGTTGGTGGAGGCGCGGAGAATCGAACTCCGGTCCACGAAAGCCCCCTGATCGGCATCTCCAGGCTCAGTCACTGGTTTAATCTCGGATGCGTTGCGCGCAGTGACACGCTCGCGGCATCCCAACCGGTTCAGTCTTAGCCCGCACCATACCGATTACGTGCGCGGGAGCATTCCCCTAACATGACACCGCGCCCGGGGCGGGGAATTCCCAGGTTTGGCGTGCCGCTAATTAATTAAGCAGCAAGAGCCAGCTGGGGCTCGTAAGAAGAATTCTTGTCAATTCATTTTGACAGTACCCCTGTTTAGCGTGGCGAGGAGACCACGGCCTGCTTCCTCTCTCAGAGCTATCGTGTCGAAACCAGTCGCCCCCGAAGGACGGTCTGGGCAAGCCGCATCGCAGAGGCGCACCGCGCCGGCATGCGAGCAGCCGCACTCGACCTGTCAAAGAACGCGCCGGACGCAGCTCGCAAAGCACGCGTTGTCCGGGTGAGTATTGTAGTGTACCACGCATTGGCCCCGCATATACCCCCGCCGCGGCGAATTCAATGCTATGGGCAGCGCGCATGCCGGCACCCCGTCGCTGCGTCACGCACGTTCGCGGCGAGCACCGCGCTCCGTGCGCAGCAGGGCATCGACCAGGCGGTTATCGTCATCGTCGGGAGAACCGAGCGGCAAGCCGCACGCCTCAAAGAAGTGGCTGCCAGCAAACTGCCGCGCGCGGAACGAGTCGTGCTCGCCGTCATCGAGATACCGCACACGGCTCCGACAATCCGTCGTGCCGCAGAATAACGGCCCATGGCTCCGAACGTAATCGATATAGAGCGGTTCATCGGACCAAAGCAGCACGCCCGCCATGTTCTCGAGTTCGTACGCCGTCGCGTACTCGCGCCAACGCGCCTCGCGATAGCGAACATAGCGGTCGAGCACCGAAGCCATCCGCGTCACGCGCGCAAGCGTACTCGCCGCCGACATCACATCCATTTTGTCCGTAGCCGCAAGCCCACATGCCGTACCCAGCTCCGCGAGCGCGCCCTCGCGCTCCTTCCCCTCAAGAAGCACCGCCGGCACCGTGAGCTTCATCGACTCGTCCGGGAAAAGCTCAATCGCCGAATGCGGCATCATGTCCTCAAACGCCACCGACGCACGAAAGATGAGCGAGTCGTGCGCATGCTGGATATGGCAGCTGAACCCCTGCGCCCCGAAAGCTCGGCGCATGGCATCGGCGCGGGCGTTGATCACCTCGCGCGACGAGGTCTCCCGCGTGGAGCCCGTTCGGAAGAGGTACAGATCGAACAACGGCACCGCAGACGAGAAGTAGACCGTTCGGCGACAGAAATCGGTAATCTGCGCCGCACGACGCGTCGCCTTGTCGTAGAGCTCCACAAGCGCAGAGCCAGCAGCGGGCCCGGACGTCGAGCCCTCGCGAATCTCCACCACGCCATCGGCCACATAGGGCGGAAAACGCCCTTCATCTACACGCACCACGACA
Organism: Enorma sp.; assembly: GCF_982429025.1. Lineage (NCBI taxonomy): Bacteria > Bacillati > Actinomycetota > Coriobacteriia > Coriobacteriales > Coriobacteriaceae > Enorma > Enorma sp. Next base: position 8,652 of record NZ_CEWCAA010000035.1, on the reverse strand, counting down.
ACCCCCTGGTCGGGAGCGTCGGGATCGGCGATGAAGCGCACATCGAAGGGAGGCGCGGGAGAAACGTGCCTGCGGCACAGCTCCCCGATAAGCTGGCTGTAGTCCGCCGAAAGGCGCGGAACGGGACACACGGCATGATCGTCATCCGCGATGCCGATGACCAGCCACCCTCCCCGTGAATTAGCAAACGACGCGATGATCTTAGGGATCTTGCGCTTCACGCCCGCCGTGAGCGACTGCTTGAACTCGAGCACATAGCCCTCGTCCATATCGGCGAGCTGAGCAAGGTCGGCAAACGTCACGTTGGCCAAATCCTTGGGATTGCCTTGGTCGTCGGTAAACGGGCTGAACGTCATGCACACCGCCTCCTGCGCAGTCAGTCTTTCGACCGTTATACCCATGAAGCGCATGGGTGCCCCGCCACGATGAATGGTGAAGCTCATGTCGTTGACCGGGCGAACGAATGATGCTGGGCGCCGAGGAATCCGTCTTTCACAAACAAAGTGCGACTCATGGAGCAAAACGTGTACATGAGCGTCAAAAAATGCCTTATTTCGAGCTTTTCGTGACGCTCGTGTACACGTTTTTCATAGCAAAAAGCGGGCGGGACATCGTCCCACCCGCTTGAAAGCCGAGAACGATTTGCCTGCCGGGCCGCCGGCGAGCCGCCCTTCGTTTGCCGGGCAGCCGGCGAGCCGCCCTTCGTTTGCCGGGCCGCAAACGGACCGCTTTTGCCTACTGGCCGTCGGAAACCCTACGACAGCGCCTGGCGCAAGAGCTCGTTGAAGAGCTTGGGATTGCCCTGCCCCTTGCTCGCCCGCATGCATTGCCCAACGAGGAAGCCGAGCACCTTTTGGTTGCCGTCGCGATACTGCTGGGCCTGGTCGGGGCAGTTGGCAAGCACCTCGTCAACGTACGCCTGAAGCGCCCCGGTGTCGCTCACCTGGCGCATACCGCGCTCGTCCACAATCTTTTCGGGGTCGTCGCCCGACTGGGCCATGGCCTCGAAGACCTCGTGTCCCTGGTTCGAGCTGATGGCATCCGAAGCAAGCAGCTTGGCGAGCGATGCCACCTGCGCGGGCTCGATCCCCGATTCCGCAAGCGTGCAACCTGCGGCCCGAAGATGGGCGGGCAACTCGTTCACGATGAGGTTCGCGACCGTCTGGGCCTCCTTGCCCGACGCGACCGCGCCCGCTGCCGCCTCGAAGAACGCAGCGGTCTCGGGGTCGCCGGCAATCTGCTCGGCGTCGGCGCGCTTGATCCCGAAGTCGCACTCGTAGCGATCGCGCTTGGCGTCCGGCAACTCGGGAATCTCCGCACGGCAATGCTCGATGAAGGCATCCGAAAGATCGAAGGGCGCAAGGTCGGGATCCGGGAAGAGCCGATAGTCGTCCGCCGTCTCCTTGGTGCGCATGACCACCGTGCGCTTGCGGCTGGGCTCCCAGTGGCGCGTCTCCTGGTAGATCTCGCCGCCCTCCTCGAGCACCTCCGCCTGGCGGCAGATCTCGTACGCAAGACCGTCGTGCAGCGCCTTGAAGGAGTTGAGGTTCTTGAGCTCGGTCTTCGTGCCCAGCTTGGAGCTGCCGCGGCGGCGCAGGCTCACGTTGCCATCGCAGCGCATGGAACCCTTCTCCATCGAGCAGTCCGAGATGCCGAGCGTAAGGAAGATACGGCGGAGCTTCTCCATGAAGAGGCGCGCCTCCTCCGGCGTTCGCAGGTCGGGCTCGGTGACGAGCTCGATGAGCGGCGTACCGCAGCGGTTGTAGTCGATAAGGCTCTCTGCCGCCCCACCGATGCGGCCCTCTTCACCGCCCACGTGCACCATCTTGGCGGCATCTTCCTCCATGTGAATGCGCAGGATTCGGATGGGGACGGTATAGGAGCCGTCCTCGTGGCGCACCGGGACCGCGAGGTTCGCGGTGTCGTACCCGCTCATGCCCGCCAGCGCCGATGTGGCCCCTTCTGCGGCCTCTTCTGGGACAGGGTCATTTTGGCTCATCGTCGACGTGGCACCGGCACGATCAGGCCTAGCAAACGCGCCCGCCCCCGATGCCATGCCCTCGGGAAGGTCGCGAGACATCGCAGTCGAGAGGCCCACGGCGTTGGCGCTCGCGCTGGCCAGGCTCTCGGCCTCCGCATCTCCGAACGCACACTCCGGGCGCTCGGCGGCGCCGCGGCCGGTAACCTCCAGATCGAGCCTGCCATGCATGGCGAAGGCCACCGGGCCCTGCGTGGTCTGGAAGTTCTTCGCCATATCCGGATAGAAGTAATGTTTGCGGTAGAACATCGAATGCTTCTGGATCTCGCAGTTGGTGGCGAGGCCCGCTTTCACGATGTACTCGATCGCGCGCTCGTTGGGCACGGGGAGCGCCCCGGGCAGGCCCAGGCAGACCGGGCACACATTGGTGTTCGGTTCGTCGTCGTGGCCAATCTTGCAGCCGCAGAACATCTTGGTGTCGAGCGTCGTGAGCTCGGTATGAATCTCGAGACCGATTACGGCCTCCCAGTCCTTCAGAACCTCACTGAGCTCCTTCATGCGAGCTCACCTCCCTTCCCAGCGAATGCGGGCGCGCAGGGTGCCCCGGGCAGGCCACCGCGCTCCGCGTCGGCAACCCCCGCACCCCATGCGCCCGGCGTAGAAGCCACCGCACGCTCGAGCGCGGAGCCGAACGCGATGAGTCGCTCGTCCTTGAATGCCGGCGCCACGAGCTGCGCGGCAACCGGCAAGCCAGATTCCCCGCCCACACCCAAAGGAACGGTCATGCCGCCGTTGCCCGCGATGTTGATCGAGATGGTGTACATATCGGAGAGGTACATCTGCGTGGGGTCGCTGATCTCGCCATGCTTGAACGCGGTGCGCGGCGCCGCGGGCATCAGGATGACGTCGACCTGCTCGTACGCGCGGGCGTAGTCCTCGGTGATGAGCGTGCGCGCCTTCTGGGCAGCGTAATAGTACTTGTCGTAGATGCCGCTGGAGAGCAGATACGCTCCGAGCATCTGGCGGCGCTTGGCCTCTGCGCCGAAGCCGTGCGCGCGGGAAAGGGAGCTCTGCGCCGCAAGCGTGGCACATCCCGGCTCCTGGTAGCCGTAGCGCACACCGTCGAAGCGGGCGAGATTGCTGAACGCCTCGGCCGGGCCGATCACGTAATAAGCGGCGATGGCAGCGTCGAGGTGCGGGAGGTCTACGTCCACGAGCTCAGCGCCCGCGGCCTCGAGGGCACGAGCCGCCTCCTCGACGGCATGACGCACCTCTGCTGTGAGGCCCTCGGCCTCCATGAACGCGGGGATGATGCCCACGCGCTTGCCAGCGATGCTCGCCCCCACATGCTCGGCAAAAACCGCCGGAACATCTTGCGCGGTGGAATCGAACGGATCGGAGCCGCCCGCCACGAGCGCATCCATGGCGAGCGCCACGTCCTCGACCGTGCGCCCGAAGGGCCCCACCTGGTCAAGCGAGCTGCCAAAGGCGACAACGCCATAACGGCTCACAGCGCCGTACGTGGGCTTCATGCCCACTACGCCGCAGAACGCCGCCGGCTGGCGGATGGAACCGCCCGTATCGGAGCCGAGCGCGATGGGCGTCATGCCCGCGGCAACGGAAGCCGCCGAGCCGCCCGACGAACCGCCCGGCACGCACGCGGTATTCCACGGATTGTTCGTGGGGTGGAAAGCCGAGGTATCGGTCGAGGAGCCGAATGCGAACTCGTCCATATTCGCCTTACCTACGGGCACGCAGCCCGCGTCGAGCATGCGCTGGACACAGGTGGCGGTGTAGGGGCTCTCGTAGGTCTCGAGCATACGGGAGGCGCAGGTCGTGCGTGTGCCCGCGAGGTTCATGTTGTCCTTGATGGCGAACGGGACGCCCGCAAGCGGCGGCAAGGGTTCGCCCGCCGCGCGCGCGGCATCCACGCGTTTCGCGGCAGCCAGAGCGAGTTCGGGCGTGACCTGCAGGAACGCTTGAACCTGTGGGTCGCGAGCATCAACGGCGGCAAGCGCAGCCTGAGCGACCTCAACGGCGGAGTACTCGCCGGCGGCAATGCCCGCCGCGATCTGCGTGGCAGAGAGGGTGTCGATGACAGCCATTACTCCTCCTCCCCCAAGATCGAAGGCACGCGGAAGCTGCGGTCGCGCGCGCTGCCGGCATTATCGAGCACCGCGTCGATGCCGAGAGCGCGCTCGGCGTCCGGCGTGTCGTCGCGCATGACGTTCGAAAGGCTCCCGATGGGATGGAACGTGGGATCGATATCGGGCAGGTTATAGGCGAGCACGGGCTCGAGCATCGCGACGGCGTCGTTCAGGTAGGCGCACATCTCGGTAAGCTCGTCGCCCTCGAGCGCGATGCGCGCGTAGTCTGCGATACCGCGCACGTCGTCTTCGCTGAGTGCCATGAGCGCTCCTTCCGGTTGCATGAATGCGCTCTATTATACGTTGCCTCGGCGCAGCGGCCACCGGAGGCGCGCGTCGTCCCAAGTGGAAACACAGGGCGCGCCAGGCGGAGCCCTCGCAACCATGCCCGCGCTTCCATCAGCGGCTCGTGCCTCGAGCCCTTCCGAATATAAGTAAACGGGATTTGCGTTTAGTGTCCGTCATGCAGCCCCACGCCCGCCTGATGGGAGGCTCCTATGAACACCATACAACTGAGCTGCTTTGTCGAGGTGGCCGCGCAGCTCTCGTTCTCCAAGGCTGCCGAGGCGCTCCACGTGTCGCAACCCACGGTGAGCCACCAGATCAAGGCGCTCGAAGACGAACTGGGTTGCGCGCTGCTCGTGCGAAGCACGCGCACCGCCCGCCTCACGGACGACGGCCTTGCCTTTCTTGAATACGCAAACGACATCCTCGACCTTGCCGCGCGCGCCGAACGTCGCTTGAAGCACAAGCAGCGCCCGAGCTCGCAGCAGCTTCGCATCGGCGTGCATGACGGCCTTGAGGCGCAGCTTATCGCCTCTACCCTCAAGCGCATGAATGCTGAAGCCGAGGGGTTCGATCCGGTGATTCGCATGGCGCCCATGAGCGCGCTGCGCTCGATGCTCGAGAACGGCCTCGTCGACGTGCTGCTCGAGAGCCGCGATTCCGCGGGCGAGCCCGATGCGGTATCGGTCTTCCGACGGCTCATGGAGTGCCCCGCCGTCTGCGTCTGCGCAGCCGAGAGCCCGCTCGCCGCGTACGAGACGCTTGAACTTGATGACCTTGCCCAAGGCGGACGCATGGCCGTCGGCGACCCGCACCACTGCGCCGCCGCCATCGTCGACCTGCAGCGCAAGGCGAGCGCGCACCTGCCAGCCGAGGCCATCATGATGGGCTACAACATCGAGATCGCCCTCGCGCTCGCAAACGCGGGCGCCGCCTTCACCGTACAAGCAGATACACCAGCCATGCAGGTTCCGCCGCTGCGCTATGTACCCATCGAAGGCCTTCCCACTGTCTCGCTCGGCGTGCGCGCAAGGCGAGGATGCCGACCCGCGACCCTCGACCGCTTCATCGAAATCCTGGCCGAGGAGCTGCAGCGAACGCCCCCGCTTAGGCCCATGTAGAAAGGGGAACTTCGGGAACGCCCTGCCGGATTGTTCTCGCGAAAGGCGCACAGCGCATACGGGCCACGTATCCTTAGCAGCGGCCGCAGCATACTCTCTACTGCGAACCGATTACTGCGCACCGATTGCTCAACGAGCCCAGCAACCATATGTCACCATTCGGTTTCCCGTCCAACCGCACGGCGCGCGTGGCGTAAACTCAGCGTTGACGAACACGCAGCGGGCCCCGCATCCCGCTCGCCGCCGAGGAGGCCCTATGAACACCCAACGTATCGATCGCGTGCGCGCTAACTTGCAGGCACGCGACCTCGACCAGCTGCTTATCGTCGACCCGCTCTCTATCTGGTGGCTCACGGGCTACTACACCGAGCCGTACGAACGCCTGCTGGCACTCTACCTGCCCCGCACCGGCGTACCGACGCTCTTCGTAAACCGGCTCTTCCCCGATGCCTCAAACACGGGAGCGCGCATCGCCTCGTATTCCGATACGGACGACCCGATTCCCATGCTCTCGGCAGTCATCGGCCCTACGCGCCCGCTGGGCGTCGACAAGGAACTCTCCGCCCGCTGGCTCGTCCCGCTCATGCAAACGGGGGCCGCACGCGCCTTCGTGCTCGCCTCGGATGCCGTCGACGACGCCCGCGCGATTAAGGACGCCCGCGAGCAGGAGCTCATGCGCGCCGCCTCCGCGGTAAACGACGAGGCCATGGCATGGCTCGTTGAGCAGGTTCGTCCCGGCGTCACCGAGCTTGCCATCGCTGAGGGCCTCCTTGGCACGTACCGGCGCCTGGGAGCCGAGGACCATTCGTTCTCGCCCATCGTGAGCTTTGGTCCGAACGCCGCCGACCCGCACCACGAACCCGACGAAACAGCGCTCGCCGCGGGCGACATGGTGCTCTTCGATGTGGGTTGCAAGCGCGATTGGTACTGCTCGGACATGACGCGCACGTTCTTCACGGCCGAGCCCACCGAACACCAGCGGGCCGTGTACGAAACGGTGCTTCGCGCCAACGAGGCGGCCGAGGCCATCGTGCGACCCGGCGTCACCTTCGCCGAGATCGATCTTGCCGCGCGGCACATCATCGAAGACGCCGGTTGGGGCCCGCAGTTCAACCATCGCCTGGGCCACCAGATCGGTCTTCAAGATCATGAGCCCGGCGACGTCTCGGCCACGCACGACGAGCCGGTGCAGCCGGGCATGTGCTTCTCCATCGAGCCGGGCATCTATCTGCCCGGAGACCTGGGAGTTCGCATCGAGGACCTCGTCATCGTAACCGAGGACGGCTGCGAGGTGCTCAACCGCTACCCCAAGGGCGTGCAGATTATCGGCTAGCAGAGAAAGCCGCAGGGCGTACAGCAAAAGAGGGCCCGCCCCGGACCATGTCCGAGGCGGGCCCCCGCGCATGCAATGTTGAAGCGTTTACGTTAGAAGTCGACGTCCACGTCGTTGTAGACGCACTCGAGAAGCTTCTCCATCTCCTCGGGCGTTGGCTGGCGCGGGTTGGAGCCGGTGCAGGCGTCGCCGATGGCGTCGACGGCGATGCGGCTCTTCTTCTCCTCGAACTCGGCGTAGTCGATGATCGACTCGTCGGCCTTCACGCCGCCCTTGCCGTAGTTCTTGATGCCCTGCGGGATGTCCAGCTTGTCGTTGAGGTCGCGGATCTCCTGCACGAGAGCGGCCACGAGCTCATCCTCGGTCTCACCGGCGAGGTGCAGGACCTCCTTGGCGATGTAGGCGTAGCGGCTCTTGGCACGGGCGTCCTTGGCGTTGAACTGGATGACCTTGCCGAGGTACATGGCGTTGGCGCAACCATGGATGATGTGGTCGCCGGTGAAGGCAGCGCCGGTCTTGTGCGCCATGGAGTGCACGATGCCGAGCAGGCCAGAGGAGAAGGCGATGCCGGCGATGCACTGGGCCTCGTGCATGTGCTGACGGGCCTCCTTGTCGCCCTGGTAGCTCTTGGGCAGCCACTCGACGATCTCGCGGATGGCGTGGAGAGCGTTGGCGTCGGTGAACATGGAGCCCGCGGTGGAGACATAGGCCTCGATGGCGTGGGTCAGCGCGTCCATACCGGTGTGCGCGCAGAGCTTCTGCGGCATGGTGTAGGTAAGCTCGGGGTCGACGATGGCCACGTCGGGCGTGATGTTGAAGTCGGCGAGCGGGTACTTGATGCCCTTCTCGTAGTCCGTGATGACGGAGAACGCGGTGACCTCGGTCGCGGTGCCGGAGGTCGAGGCGATGGCGCAGAACTTGGCCTTGGTGCGGAGCTCGGGGAAGCTGAACGGCACGATGGCCTGCTCGAAGGTCTCCTCCGGATACTCATAGAACAGCCACATGGCCTTGGCGGCGTCGATGGGGCTGCCGCCGCCGATGGCGACGATCCAGTCGGGCTGGAAGTCCTCCATGGCCTTCGCGCCCTTCATGACGGTCTCGACGGACGGGTCGGACTCGACGCCCTCGAAGATCTGAACCTCGAAGCCGGCCTCCTTGAGGTCCGCCTCGACATCCTGCAGGAAGCCGCCGCGGCGCATGGAGCCGCCACCGGTGACGATCATGGCGCGGGAACCCTTGAGGTTCTTCACCTCATGACGGGCGCCCTCACCAAAGTACAGGTCGCGCGGGTTGGTAAAACGTCCCATATGTGCCTCCAAACACAAGCCTCTCTCGGCTTGATTACTCACGAGACCGCTCATTCGGCCCCGTTAGGACCACCATAGACCGGGCGCAATCTCCCCGGAAACCTGCGGCTCGCACAGCTCGGAACCGCCCCGGGCTTCTCGCTCATCCCTGTCACCAACGGACATTCTACCGCGCGGAAACATTTTGTATTCAGTCGATTGCATAAAAGAGGAGGTCTTTAGCCTCGCGGGAAATGCGAGAGGGCGAAATTGGTCACACGCGGAGCACAGCGCTGGATGCGCCCGTGACACAGCGCGCGATGCACGTTATCGGACGGGGTTGGAGCGCCGCCCACATTGCCGGGCGTGATTCGGACGCTCGGAGGGCGCCGGGCGGAATCTGGACGCTCGCACCGTTATCGGGCGGGATTCGGACACTCGGAGGGCGCTGAGGGGGCTCGGACAAAAAGTTGGACACCCATAGGTGTCCGGATTGGAGTCC
>NZ_CEWCAA010000034.1:0-23850 GCF_982429025.1 Enorma sp. | reverse complement strand
TCCCTATCGCGCCCATCTTCGCCGAAATATCGAAGAATGTACGCTCGAAGGCAATCCGTAGTACGGCAATAGCCCTCCATTTGGGAAAGCAGCCTGAAGCGGTTGCGCTTGGCCTGCTCGCGTTGCCCCTCATCAAGCTCAACGTCTCCAGGGTCGCGGTCGATGAGCCGCCGCCGCAAGTTGAAATCGGCGCCATTCCACAGGAGCACGCACCCCGCAGGGTCGCCATCGCGCCCCGCGCGGCCAGCCTCTTGGTAATATGCCTCGATACTTTCCGGTGCATTCAGATGAATGACGTAGCGAACGTTCGGCTTGTCGATGCCCATGCCGAAGGCGTTCGTTGCCACGATTACCGGAATCGCATCCGTGATGAATCCCTCTTGGTTTACCCGGCGCTCCTCGGTGGAAAGGCCCGCGTGGTAATGCCCCACGCGCACGCCCAAGGGCGCAAGCTCATGCATCAGGTCCTGCGCGAGCTCGTCCACCTTCTTGCGCGTTGCGCAGTACACGATGCCGCTCTCCTGCGCATGCGAGCGCACGTAGTCGCGCACCCAAGCAACCTTCGCCTTATCACCCAGCTCCTGCACTTCGAAATAAAGGTTGGGGCGGTCGAAACCCGTCGTGACCGTCTGCGGCGCACGAAGGCCGAGCATCGTGGAAATATCCGCCCGCACGCGCTCCGTTGCCGTCGCGGTAAAGGCGGCAAGCACCGGACGCTGGGGAAGCGCGGCAACGAACGAGGCTATCTCGAGGTACGACGGGCGGAAGTCTTGCCCCCATTGGGATACGCAATGCGCCTCGTCAACGGCAACGAGCGGTATGCCAATTCCACCCGGTCCCGCCGCCGCCCGTGCGAACGCGAGGAAGCGAGGATCGGCCAAGCGCTCGGGAGCCACGTACATAATCTGGTACCAGCCCTCGGAGGCTCGTTTGAGCACGGTGTTCTGCTGCGCCGGCGTAAGCGTTGAATTGAGATATGAGGGGCGTGCGCCCGCCGCCTTAAGCGCGCGCACCTGGTCGGCCATGAGCGAGACGAGCGGGCTCACGACCAGGGTAAGCCCGGGCAGCATGAGAGCGGGAACCTGATAGCAGATAGATTTTCCGGCGCCCGTGGGCATGACGCCGAGCGCGTCGCAGCCAGAAAGGATGGCGGAAACCATGCGCTCCTGCCCCGGCCTAAACGAGCTGTAGCCAAAGTAGCGCTTGAGCGTATCGAGCGCCGCGGCCGGCGCATACGAAGCCGAGGGCTCCGCCCCATCGTCCTGATGCGAATATGCCAACACTCGCCCCCTAGAGCACGAACCGGTACCGACTTCCTACATGATAACCGCCACCTTCTTGGAACGAGATTGATTGCGATCGATATGAGGGGTCAGCGCGGGCCGCGAGACCAGAAGCGGCGCCGCTCGCACGACGCCGCCGGATGCGCCTGCCCCCGGGCGGATTCGAAAACGACACCCGCGGGGAAGATGGCGGGCGGGTGTCGGCGGTCCGAATCCGCCGGACAGCCCCGCGAAACCAGAAGCGGCGCCGCTCGCGCGACGCCGCCGTATACGCTGGTGCCCCCGGGCGGATTCGAACCGTCGACACCCGCTTTAGGAGAGCGGTGCTCTATCCCCTGAGCTACGGAGGCAAGTAGATTGATTTTAGCAGAAAGAGCAATGCTCGGCGCGGCTCAGCGCATCAACGGGGCATGCGTCCATAGCGCCACGCGCCTTGCACCCGCCTGTGGCAACATGGCACCACAACAATGCTAAGCGCCCACGAGCGCGCAGCGAACTGTCACACGGCTCACGCTGTTCCATGTACAGGTAAACAACGTAAGATCCCAATCTCCCGATCGCATACCCTCAACGTCGTAGCCATCAATTGTTTCGAGCCCCGTTACCCGATACTCGTAAACATGACCCGTAACATCGGTAAAGCGCACCTCCGCGCCCATTGCCAGGTCTTTGAGATGACGAAAATGGGTTCGGTAGTTATGGCCCGCAATGATCATATTTCCCGCGTACACCGTCCCCTCATAGCGGCACGGGCTAAATCGCGCAGCCTGTTCGCTCCACGCATTCTGAACGGGCAACGCGAGACCCAAATCGGGGATCTCCAACAAACCAATGAACTCATGCCCATCGACCTCGCGCACAGGCATGGACGCGTCTGGATCGATAATGGGAGCAGTCTCGTTGCTCTGCTGTTCAATGGATTGCGAAAGCTGTGCCGCAGCCGCAGACGCTTCCCGACCGGCACGATAGTCGTCGATGAGGTTATAGGCAACCAACCCGAGCGCGGCGATGATGAGCACCGCGCCCAGCACGAGGGGGACCAGTCCCTTGCGGTTCGGCCGAGCCGACCAATCGCCAACATTCAGGTCGTCCTCATCGCGAGGTTCTGGGCTCACGCTCGCAACGCCGCACGAAGCACTACGGCCGACGCTCGAAGCGGGAACGCTGCTCGTAGCCCTGAGGTTAGAACCGCGAGCAGCGCCCTGCTGTTCTTCTATTTTCATATTCCGATGCTTCGCAAGCCGCACGTCATCACCTACGAACGGCCCCGATGCGCGCGCCGGCGATACCACCCAAACAGCATAAGCCCTGCTCCGCACAAGAGCAGCGGCAGCACCGGCCACCAGAGCAGGCCGGTCTGCGGCAGCTTCTCCGCGGGCGGCTTTTCCTCATTGGGCGGCGTCTGGATTGTGTTCGTGACGGTAAAGGTCGCGCCCTCGCGATCGACGCTCACCGTGTAGCCCTCGGGAACGTCCTTCTCTACAATCTGCCACGTCACCGAACCGTCGAGGTCCTTACATTCATGCTGCCACCCGTTTGCGCTGTTCAGCGTGACCTCATCCACCACCGAGCCATCGCCTACGAGCTGAACGGTAACGCTTTGCGGGCGGTCGCCCGCAGCGTCGTCATCGTCTGCCCAGACCTTGCGCACCACGATATCGGTCGGTGCAGGCTCGGTGGAGAACTTGGCGTCGGCAACCACCTCGTAGCTCCACGTGCCATCGTCATTGAGCCCCGGAACGCTTATGAGCGTCGTCTCGGCAGTGTAAACGACATTCCCCACCTCTACCGGATTCGCAACAACCAGGTACAGGCCTGCAGACACCGTGCCAAACGATGCGGCCCCCTCGGCATTGGTTGAAACGGTCGCGGCAGGCACGATGCCATCGCGCGCGGCATAGGCGGAAAGCGTCTGCGCCGCAGCGCGCCATTCCGAAGCATCGAGCCCGGTCAGATTAACGGGATATGCCGCGAAGTCGCCCGCAAGCGTGAAATGTGCATCGGAGGAGATGTCGGCCACACGATAGATGGAGAGCTCCGCGCCCTCGACACCCATGCCATCATCCACGAGGCTCACGGTAAGCGTACCGTTCTGCTCGGGATCAAGCCGGTCGTATAGGATGGCGTCCGCACGCGCGGGGAGCCAAAGCAGGCACACGGCTGCAACGACTGCAAGCACCGCAGCCAACGTCGAACTGCGCCGCGCAGCACGCATGCGCCCGGCACCCATACGCCAGGGCCCCCTACGTCCGGCACCCATGCGCTCGGCGCCCGCTCCGCGCCACGACAGTGCGCTCGAGCGCGTCCTCGTCAGCTCCCTATTGCGCGTAGCAGCCATGATGGCCTCCTTCTTCACGGCTAGTTCTTCTTCCTGGTACGCACGAGCACCACCACGAATGCCACCGCCAGCATCCCCGCCGCCAGCACCGAGGCAACGATAAGCGGATCAACCTGTGTGGCATCAGGCGTCACGTTCAATTCCTGCGCATTGGGCACCCGGTGGCCGCGCACCAGGAGCCGCTGGGTATTCACGCCATACGGCGTGCATGTAACAAGCGTGCAGAGGTCTTCGCCCGGAACGACCTGTATATCGTCGAGCTCATCTGGATCGACGATACGAACCTGATCGACCTCGTAGGTAAGCGTCTCGTTCATGATGTTGAGAACGAAGGTATCCCCAACCTCAAGCTGATCGAGATCGGTAAACAAGCGGGCGCTCGGAAGCCCGCGATGACCCGTGAGGACCGCATGCGCGCCCTCGCCGCCGATGGGCAGCGAGCTGCCCTCCAGGTGGCCTACGCCCGCGCCGAGCACCGCATCCGAGGTACCGTGGTAGATAGGCAGCTGCACATCAATCTTGTCGATGGTGACATAGCCCATCATGCCCGTGCCGTCGATATCGAGCAGCGAGGCATATTCTTCGTCCTGCGGCTCCCCCTCCACATAGTGCGTACGACCCTGCGCAAGGCGCTCGTTGTAGGCGCGCGCGTCTTCGAGCAGGCTCACGTACTCCGAAAGGCCCACCTGGTCCAAGCTCTCTTCATAGGTGTTGATCGCATGATACATGCGCGAGCTGTTAATAAGGTCGCTCACCGTGGGATACAGCAGCAGAAAGAGTCCCGCGACAAACGCGAGCGCAAGCACCACCGAGATGATGCGAGATGTGCGCGTTTTGCTCATATTCGCTGACTCCTTCTGCTGCCGTACCGCGCGCCCAAAAGGCACTCCGATACGGCACGGTTTACACCGATCGCAGCCGCCGTCTGCCGAGCCGAGGCGGCAGCCGCACCAAAAATCCTACTGACCGTTCATGCGACGCTTCACGACCACGCCAACACCGGCGCCAACCACCAACACAGCGCCCACGATATAGAAGACCGTGGTGCCCATGCCGCCTGTGGTGGGCAGCAGGCTGCCGGTCAAATTCTCAACCTGCACGGTATTACCATTCATAGTCACGTTGGAACCGCTCCCAGACACAGTGAGGGAGGCAACATCGGTCTGCGTCTCATTCGCCGTCGGCGTGATGACAACCGCGATGGCGCCGTCAAGCGCATGATAGCCATCGGGCGTGGTGGTCTCGCGCAGATAGTAGGTACCAGCATCGAGACCCTGGATGGTGATGAGTCCGCTTGCCGGCGTAATCATCTCGACAGCGGAGCTCTTCTCAATTTCCTCGGTGGTAGCAACGCGATACACGCTTGCCGTGGTATCGTTGCCGGCGCTCACAAGCACCACGGGGATTTCGGTATTGCCGGCCTCGTCCTCATACAGACGGAAGCCTGCGCCGGCAAGTGCAACCTGCTGCTCATTATCCATATAGAACTTGAAGAGGTCGAAGCTGTAGGAGTACACCTTCACCTGCTTGTCAGGCGTCTTATCCTTACTGTCGGCATCGTAGGGGTTGTTCGAGAACTCAATGTAGGTGTCGTTAGTGTTTTCATCGGTATAGATGACAACATCATCGTTCACCGTTGCGGTGTAACCCACATAGATTGTGGCCTCGTGGTTCCCCTTGATGTAATCGGGATTGATCGTCACATGGAAGCTACAGTTATCGCCCAGCCCACTGGTGGCAATGGAGTAATTGTTACTATCGAGCTCCTGGGTGAGGTTCGCGTCGGTGTACACCTTGATACTCGTAGTATCGAGCGTCAATCCCACGCTCAGGCTATCGTGAATCACATAGGTGTACTCGTCGTAGCCCTCAGCGTAGCTGGGAATGGTACCGGTGATGCGGAAAGGCACGGTGTCACCCACCTCATAGTCGGCATACGGGCCCCAGCTGGCGCTGCCGTTGTTGTCGGCGCGAACCTCCTTCTCCACGGTGGGGATGTCGGCCTTCACGTCAACGGTCGCGTCCGGGTTGGTGGTCGAGAGCGCGGCGAAGGCCACAACGGTCTCGCCCTCCTGAGTGTCGGCGGCCGCACTGCCAAGCACGATGTAGTAGCCCGCGCCGGCGCTGGTCACGTCAATCGTCACCGAATTGGCCGTCGTACCGGTTTTCGTACCGTCGGCCTTAATCGAGTTAGTGGTGATGTAGGTGCGCACCGCCTCGGCAAAGGCGTTCAGCTCGTCCGAATCGCTCTCAAGGCCGCTCACATACGCCACCAGGTCGGAACCGCTCAGCGCGCCCTGGCCACTGGGGGTATACGTGAAGTCAGCGAAATCATCGTCAATGGTATAGGCGTAGGCATCGCCGCTATAGGTGACGTCGAACACCTTGTAGGCGTTGTAGGTCTGCCCATCCATGGATACGTTCTGCGAGCTGTTGTTGATGGTAATGGTCTCACCGAACGCTGGCACCGCGCAAAGCACCATGACGAGCATGGCTGCCAGAGCTGCACCTACCCTCCGAATTGCCTTCATGGTCCGTTCCTTTCCTCTATTCCTTCCGACACGCGGAGCATGAGCCCGCGCTATCCCCGAACATCGGCGCGAGGGGTGGGATGAGCTTCCCCGCGCCCCCATACATCGCATCACCTACTCCCGCTTCCAGCGGCGAGCAAGCAGCGCCGCCCCCGCCGCAACCGCGATGACCGCGCCCGCAGCGGAAAGCTCGCGTGTCCCCATACCGCCCGATTCAGGCAGGAGGAAGCCATGGGCGTTGTGCACCTTAAACGCGACCGTGGTTGAGCTCGCGCCCGCCGCCGGGCGGCTTACCTCGTTCCACGGCTCGGCGGGCAGGTTGTACCCATCTGGGGCCGCGACCTCGAGCAGGCCGTAGGAATCCTCGTTCAGCTCCGCCCAGGCGATCTGCCCGTTCGCGGGCGTGGTCTTGATGTCCTTGAGATACCAGGTAACCTCGCCCGCGGTTTCCGAACGGGTGACCGTAGGCTCGATTCCCAGATCTGCATACTCCGCAGGCACCTCCGTCAGCACGCCGTCGGTAGGATCTGCCGTGTAGAGCGCGAACACCGCACCCTCGAGCGGGCTCTGATCCTCGCCCGCCGTGCCGTTTACCTTGCTCAGC
The DNA here is from genome assembly GCF_982429025.1 of Enorma sp. NCBI lineage: Bacteria > Bacillati > Actinomycetota > Coriobacteriia > Coriobacteriales > Coriobacteriaceae > Enorma > Enorma sp. The sequence goes on along the minus strand of NZ_CEWCAA010000034.1, from coordinate 17,094 downwards.
TGGAGCGTCCACTCGCTCAAGCGGTTCACGCAGGTGATGGAGTTCTGGCCGTTCGCATCGTAGGTGAAGGTCGCGCTGCCGTCGTTCGAGTCTGCGCCGTCGGCGTTCATGTTATCTGCCGTCCAACCGCCCTCGGGGAACTCGGCAACCGTGTAACGGCTCCCATCCGTGAGGCCAAGCGCCTCGGCTGCGTCGTTCAAGAACACCCAGCCGGATTCGCTCTCGCCCGCCTTGACCTCGACCGTCTCGATCGCATAATCGTGACTCGCCGCTTCGAGTGCCTGGATGAGCTCTTCCTGCGTCGCGTAGCTGCCGGCAAGCTCCTCGCCCTCGTAGATCACAAAGCTGAATGCCTCGTCGGTCTCGGCTGCAAGCGGGTTGCCGTCGTTGTCCACGAGCTGCTTCTGCAGACGCGGAACGCTTGGCACGCGCACGCCAACCAAATCGCTCATGGCCTCAAGCTCCTGCTCGACGCCGCGAATAGCGTAGTGGTACCCGAAGTTGTTCCAAGCAACGGGAGCGGTGACCTCGACCGTATCGGGCGCGCTCGCGCCAAAGGACACCGTGATGACCGCATGGGCAGGAATCTGAGTGGCTCCCTCATCGGTGATGATGATGCGAATGGAGCGCACCTCGGAAAGCGGACTCGTCCAGGAGCCGGCATCTACCCAGGTCGCAGTGGTTTCAGTGGTCTCACCCGCCCAGTCTGCGCTCATGGGGCCGCCGAAATCGGTATCAGAGCTGTACTGGATCTGGTAATAATGGCTATCCAGCTGAGTCGGCTCACCATCCTCCGGCGTCACAAGCACCTGGAAATCGGGATTGTCGGCAAGGCTCACCGTGAAGTTCGAACCGCGCTGCGCATCGTTCCCGAACGGATCGGTATCGCCCGCCTCGGGCAGGTTGTCGATGAGCACGAGCTTGGTCATCGCCTCGTCGGTGGCGTTGTTCACCTGCAGCGTATAGCGGAAGCCTTCCTGCGTGCTGTCGAGCGTGATGTACTGCCCCGAACCGGTTTCGGTCGAAGATGCGCGCTTGCTTCCGTCTGCGTTCTGCACGTGCTTCTCGGACGAGGTGGCGTATCCGAAGGCTACCGTCACCTGCGAGGAATGCGTAGACGAAACAGGATTTTTGCTCTCGTCATACTCCGGCGTGCCATTGTTCGAGAACTGCGTGAATTCCTGTGTGGGGGTCACGCGCGTCACATTGGTGTACGAGGTGTTCACGTGCGTGGTGGTCGGGTTGCGCGAAGAGAACTCGAGCAGCATATGCCCGCCCTCGGGAATCGAGAAGCTCGTCTCGGAGGTGAAGCGGATATAGAACACCTCATTGCCACCTACGACATCGTATTTGACCTCGAAGGTGTTGCCTCCCGTAAGGTTCGTCCAATCACCGCCGCGTGTAAGCTCGCGGTCAACCGGAACGTTATAACTATCCTGCACGGTGATGGTCTCTGCCCCGAGTTCGTGCTCGGTAACCGTGAAGAGCCGCGTGCGCGCCTGCCACGACGCATCGCTCTCGTTGTAGACGGTTGCATACACATCGCCCTCGAACACGAAGGGAGCGGGCATGATGTCCTCCACCACGTAATCGAACATCGTGGCGTTGCCGTCGTTGTAGACATTGACCTCCCAGTTCACGGTGTCACCCGGGCTGATCGCCGTATCGTAGGCGTGCGTGGTCCCCTCGGTCGAGGTGAAGCTCGCAGTCGACTTCGTGATGCCCGGACGAATCTCGCCGCGCTTCAGCGACACGTCCGAAACGATCCACTGCTCGGCACCGCTCTCGTCGGTAAAGCGGTACTGCTGCTCCACCTGGTCACTCGAGAGGAGCCGCGACTCGCCGTCGTTGGTGTCGCTGTAGCTCACGTTGTCCACACTCGTCTCGGCACCCGAGAAGATGATCTCGTCATCGGTCACGATGCTCGTCGCCGTACCCGAATTGTTTGCATAGGGCATGGCAATCGTATTGGTGGCAAGATCGTCGGTCTCGGCGGCCTCGCCCACGCGGCACACCACGCCGAAGACGATCGCCTCGTTGTTGCCCAGGTAATAGCGGCCACTATCCTCGTCGTAGCTCACCGCGCTATCGCCCGTACCGTCCGAGAAGTCGAACTGCACCGTATTGGACGCCTCGTCGTACGCCGCGGTCACGCGTGCGCTCTTATAGGAGATGGCGCTCGCGTTCGCGCCGGAAACATCGGTGAACAGCGCATTGCCCGAGGTTCCGGTTACCACACTCGACTGGCTGATGTTGTTCACGTTGCCGCTGTTCAGGTCTTCGGTGTTCGTCACCGCGGCATAGCTGAACCCATTCGGCAGCTGGTCGTAGAGCGTATCCAGGTAGAGACGCTTCGCGCTGCCGTTGTAGAGCACCACGTAGTAGGCAACCTGGCGGTATCGGTAATCGCGGTTGTGATAATACGTGCGGTCGTAATCATCGGTGAAGTAGTAGTTCGTCGCATGGCCGTTGTACATAGTGCTGTACACGCCCTTTTGCAGAAGCACGCGCCCTTCGATGTCCAACTCATGCGAGACGGTCGCCGGGAACCCGTAGGTGTAGGCGGTGTTGTAGAGCACCGCGCCCGCGTTTGCGGTGGCGAACTCGGTCCAGGTCTGCGCGCCGCCCTCGGCGGAGCTATCCTCCGGGAAGGTCAGGGTCACATAGAGATAGACCGCGCTGTTGGTCGAGTACGTGATGGAGACATCGTCGAAGTGCAGGTACTGCTGGCCCGCCACCGGGTCGGTGGTTGCATCGCGCCGATTGCTCACGGTCCAGCTGTCGCGGTTCTGAACGGTCGCACCACCCTTGGTGACCCACTTTACCTCAACGTTCGCCGGAACGCCGTCGCCTCCGCGCGTCCAATCGAAGACGCCGTAGGTCTCGGGAAGCATGTCGTAGAACGAGGTACCCGGGAAGGTGTAGCTATACGTACCGGAGTTGTTCTCAAGATCGATGCGATAGGTGACGCGCTGCCCCTCGGCAACGACGGAATGCTTGTCCGTATCAACGACGTCGTCGGTCGGGTCATCGGCTTTACCGAGATCGGTAACGATGTTCTTGTCGTACTCGACCACGGTGCCGCCACCCCAGGTTCCATCATAGAGGCGCCGATGGACGCGATCGTTCATCCAGATGATGTTGCCAACCACGTAGCTCGCGGCGTCATCGCCCACGGTGCTCGCGGTATCAACGATTGTTTTATACGTAACCGTATGGCGAAGCGTCTGTCCGCTCGCGTTCCCCAAGGTCTTGTAATACCATTTCACCTGTGTGTGCAGGCCATCATATGCATGGCCGTCCACAGTGTCGGAATCAGAAGCGACCGTAATGGTGGCGGCGGTGAGGTTGTTACCGTTCGCATCCGTGCCCACCACGACATTGGTATAGGTTCCCACAGCGAGCTTGTAATACGATGTGTCATCGTCGCCCTGAACCGTATCGAGCCCCACAAGCGTGGGGTTGTCCGTATTCAACCCCACCGGCACCAGCAGGTACTGCGTACCGTAGAGGTCGTCCACCATGGGCAGGTTCTCGTAGACCTCGGAGCCGTAGTGCGTGAACTCGAAGGTGTAATCGAGGATGCTGCCGTTCTCTATCGAGAAGCTATCGCCCAGGGTGGCACCATCACTCGATACGCTCTTGGTGATGATGGCCTCTCGGCGCACGGTGTTGGTGCGGGAGCGCGTGCCCGCTCTCTCGATGTTGTTCACCGTCACCGCTCCCGTCGAGCTGTTTGTGGTGTCGACGCACACGTGAGCAGTGTTGGTGAACGTCATGGTCTCGTTGTTGTACCGGTTCATCCAGTCCTCGCCCAAGATCATGAACGAGTCCTTCACGGTAGCGGGTAAATCAAGGGTAAAGGTCTGCCCTGCCGGGATGGTAAGCCGATTGTCTTCGGTGTAGTGACCGTTGCCGATATACCAGCGGCAGATATACCGCGAGGCACTGGTGGGCGCGTAGCCGATCTTCTGCAGCAGCTCCTCAACCGCGCTCGCGGTCACCGTGCGCGGCTCGCCCTCCGCTGGGGTAATGACCGCCTGGTAGCCATCTGCCGGGACCCGGGTGATCTCGATCGTGTTACCCACCGTCACGCCATCGATGTTTGAGTTCCCCACGTGCTGGTACGAGCTATCCGCACCGTCCACACTCTTCACCGGTGTCCACTCGCGCGGCGCGAGCTCCGCCTGCTCGATGGTAACCGACGCCCGACCAATCCAAGAAGCCAGAGGATCCGCCGCCGCATCATCGAGTATCTGCTGAATTGCGGCAGGCTTTATGTACAGCTGCTCGGGCAGCTCGTCCATCACATATGCCTCGCCTGCGCGGTTCGTTTCCGCCGTATAGGCTAAGCCACCGGTATTGCCCACCTCGAGGGTATAGTCGATATCCTCGCCAAAGTAGGTGGCGCCGCCGGAGGTCTTGTTGAGCGTCAAATTCCCCGCAGTCACCGCGAGGCTATAGGTAGCCTCTGCGCTCACCTGCTGGTTCTCGCCAAAATAGAACTCGAGGTCGGCCGTAGCGCTGTTGTGGATGAGGTGGTTGTCATCCTTTGCGTACACATCCGTGTCGACCACGATCGCCTCAGGACGCAGGTTGAACGTCGAGGTAGTGAGATTGATCTCCGCATCGCGGTCTGCATTTCGGAGCGACCACTCAAAGGTGATGGTGTTGTCTTCCTGGTTGTAGCTCGCATCGAACGCATAGGTGGTCTTGCCGCCCGCGTGCGAGAGCGCAGCGATCGCGGTGTTCCCCGCATACAGGGTGTTCGTGCGCGCGTGCACGTTGCCCGCCCGGATATCTGCAAGAACCTGCGGATCCCAGTCGATGCCTTCGGGCAGCGTGATGGTATCGGAGAACGTAATCATGTAGACATGGTCGTGGCCGAACGCCTCGCTCGTCTCCTCGCCGCCCTCATGCCCGAACGTGAAGAGCCATGAGAGGTTGGTGTTCGGGCGCATGGTGCCATCCTCGTCACCCACCACGGTCGCCGTGTTGTTGCTCGCCTTCGTAAGCGAGAAGGTGTCCTGCTGGGTGGTCCAGAATGCATCGATGTAGTTGTTGCTGTCGGCGTCGATGATGAGGCCGTCGTTCTCCTGATCAGCCGCCTGCTCCTGCGTGAGCTCGACGCCCCAGATGGTCACACCGCCACCATCAGATTCATGGTTGGGATAGCCCACCGTGATGGGCGCATATACCGTAGAGCCCGTCGGCGGGGTGATCTCGAGGTAGACCGTCGCCGGGTCCTCGGTGGCATGGCAGGTGGCCTTCACCCCGTCGAAGGTGTAGGTGGTGCCCGGCTCCAGGTTGATGGATCCGTCGGTGTCATTCAGGTGCAGGTAGATACGGTAGGTGTTAGGCGTTTCGCTCGTGTTGCTCACCGCCGCCGTCACCGTCATGGTATCGCCCGTGAGCAGTCGGTACCCGCCGAGTTCATCGGGCGGATTATCGTCGAGCCAGGTCATGGTGCCGCCGGCGGAGCGCACAGAGATGTTGAGCGCAGGCGCGTCCTCGGTGCCGCCCACGTTCAGCTCCTGCTGACCTTGCATTTCGGTTTCGAATCCCGACGACCCCGCAGAGCCCTCGATCTTGGTGTTATAGAACGGCGTCACGCCGAACGTCGCGTTGGTGAAGGTCGCCTTGACGGCGTCGAACTCAGTTGCGCCGTTAATGCGTTCCAGGTTGGTGCAGTCGGCGAAAGCATAAGGGTCGATGGTCGTAATCGCCTCGGGGCTAGCAAAGGTGACCGCCGTGGTATCGGACGCCTGGCAGAACGCCGCCTGGCGCACGCGCGTCACCGCATAGGTTCCCGCCGTGCCACCTGCATCGCCCTTAGGCACAACAATCTCATCGGGGATGGTGACCGCCTCGAGGCCCGCCGGAACGTAGGCAACCATGGCTTCGTTCGTCTTGGTATCGTAAAGGTAGAGTACGCCGTTCGCATCCACCCATGCATTGCCTGAGAGGTCGCTCGTCAGCGGGTTGTACGCACCCGAGAACGCACCGGCATCGATGGTGAACGCGTTGTTCGGCGCAAAGGAGATACTCCGCGCGTAATCGGCGAGCGCCGAGAAGCTGTGATTAGTATTGGCATTACCTTGCGAGTAATCGCGCAACTGATCGACGTTCGCGCCCACCACGAGGTCGAAGGTGATGTTGCCCATCGCGCCATCGGCGATGGTCTCGCTCACGCTGGCAGCAGCGGCATCATAGGTAATTGTCCGCAATGTATAACAGGCATAGAACGGGTTGTTCGTAACCGAGGTGATGTAGGAGGGGATGACCACCTCACGCAGCGCATGGCAGTTATAGAACGTGCTGTTCATCGTATACGAGGGCGAACCCGTCATGCTGCTGGGGAAGGTCACCGAGGTGAGCGCCGTGCATCCGCTGAAGGTACCGTTGAGTCCGTTGCTGTTTGAGCCGAAGCTCATCCCATTCTCGAACACAACGGACTCGAGCGACGTGCTGCCCTGGAACACGCCGTTACTCATCGACTGCACCGAAGCCGGCACTACAACGTTTTGCAGGTTCTGGAGGCCCTGGAGCGAGCCGGTGTCGAGCGCAGTCACCGGCCTGTTGTCAACTGCTCTGGGGATAGTGTAGTCCTCGACCATCTCACGCCGCGTTGGGTACTCAAGCAGCGTCAATCCCGAATCGGTAACCTGGTAGAGCACGCCATCGTCATCGGCGACATATTTGGCGTTCCCATCCGCCACCTCGTATCGAGCCACATACGGAGTGTTGAGACTACCTATGTTCGTCACTGAGGCGGGAATGCGGAATACAAGCGATGAGCTTCCGGTGCCGTTGAAGGCATTGGGTCCGATGGCTTGAACGCCCTCTTCAATCGTAAGAGAGGCGAGTTGCGTGTTCCCATCGAACGCGTTGTTGCCAATCGTCGTAACGTTGCCGGGAATGGTGAGCTCGACAAAGCTGTTATAGCCGAATGCGTACGAGTTGATCACGGTCACCGTGCTGGGCAGGCTCAGTTCGCTGGCCCTCAGATTCCAGAAGCAGCGCGTGCCGATCGTGGTGATGCCCTCCTCGACCACGATGCCCTGCAGGCGCGAGGCATACCCGCGCCAGGGAAGGTCGGCATCCGAGGAATAATCGGGCATGTCGCCTTCGCCGGAGATGACCAGATAGAGGTCGCCGGCATCGGTCTGCATAACGCTCCAGCTGAGCTCCTCGTCGTTCGCGCCGGCAAAGCTGCCGCCGTCCATGCGGGCGGCGCCCGTGAGATCGATCGAACGCGCGGACGCGCCGTCCTCGCTCTGGGCGCTCGCCTCGTTGCTCTGCGCCGTGGCCTCGGTACGGGTCAGCTCATCAATCTGGTCCTGCGTCATCCACGAGAGCTCGAGCTGCTCCGCGTCGCTGCGGGCAGCATTCGTCACGGCCTCAGCCGCCGTGGCGCCGCGTCCCGTGGTGATGGTCGATGTGCCCGTAGCCTCGCCGTCGCCGAAGGTAACCTCGATCACCGGGAGCTCGGGCGCAGCCGCCTCGTCTTCTGTGGCATCTTCGCCCGTCGCCGCGCCATTTGATGCATCGCTTTCAGCAGAGCCGTCGTTGGCCGAGGACTCATCGCTCTCAGCATTTGAACTGGCATCGGTAGCGGTGTCATCGGTGCTCGGGGCGCCGTCGTCGTTGCTCGCGGCGGTGTCGTCGGCGCTTGCCGTAGCACCAGAACCTGCATCCGTCGACTGGTCGGAACCTTCCGCCCCAGCCCCCGCGGCATCGTTGGCGGAATCGCCCTCGGAATCGTTCGCGGCGTCGCTTGCCGCGGTGTCATCGGGGGAAGAATCCTCGGTACCCCCGGTCTCCTCATCGTTGGAAAGCGTTGCTGCAGCTGAGCCCTCGCCCGAGCGGGCCGCAGGCGCCTCGTTGGTCGCAACCTCGCCGGCCTCTTCCTCATCAAGCGCATAAGCGTCGGTCATCAGCGTGCCGGACTGCGCGGCAGTGTCATCCTGCGCGGCTTCGGTCGAGGCAAACTCGATGGCATCCACATACTCATAGACATCCTCGAGCGAGCCGCTCGAAATCTCTGCATGCGCACCTGCGGCCTGGAAATCGAGGTCGAACTCGGCCGTGGCTCCCTCGGGGAGCGCAAAGAGATACACCTGGGTGTTCTCGTCCTGCGGGGCAGAATACACGTCGATCACGTTGCCCGCGCTATCGGTTATAGGCGCACCGCTCGCATCGGTGATGTTCACCTCGCCATTCTCGGAAAAGGTGTATCCGTTCGCGAGGCCGCTGCCTCCCACTACGCGCAAGGCGAATACGGTCTTGGCCTGCCCGTCTTCCGCATCGGCGCGTACATGCACCGTCGCCGCCTCACCGGCGAGGATCACCTCCTGTTCGGCAGAGATGCGCGGGTTGTCGCCCACCGTCGAGGCGGGCAGCATGAGCCGCGCCACCACTGCGGCAACCGTGAGCACGCCGAGAACGGCGACGATGGGACGCCAGCGCCGCCTGATGCGGCTGCTCGCCATGATGTCCTTGATCGAGCGTGTTTCCATAACGCACTCCTCACCCGCTACACGAGGCCGAAGTTATCGAACGGCCAGAATCTGAATACGATGTCGCCCACCACGTCGTCCTCATCGATACATCCGATCTCGGATGTACGGCTGTCGATGGACGTGGTGCGATGGTCTCCCATAACGAAGATGCGTCCTTCGGGCACCTGGTAGGGCAGCTCGATATCGCACGTGCCGAGCGCAAGCTGGTCAACGTAGGGCTCATCGAGCACCTGTCCGTCAACGCGCACGACGCCGTCTTCATTGATATCGACCCATTGCCCCTCGGTGGCGATGACGCGCTTAACCAAGATGCTGTTGTTGTAATAGAAGGCGATGACATCGCCCTGGTGGTACTGGGAACCGCGAACCGACACGACCATCTCGCCATCATGCAGGGTGGGGGTCATAGACGACCCATGGACCACAAGCACAGGCAGGAAGAGCGTTGCAACGAGCACCGCTACCGCGGCAACAGCGATGAGCACGAAGAACGTACCGCGCACGATGCGGCGCATGCGCGTGCGCCCCTGCTCGCGCTCAAGCTCGCGCTCCAGATCGGCCGTGGAGGGCAGCTCGATGGGCTTGCTCGGGGGCTCGGGTGCACCGGTAATTGTTGGGGCACTCGCATTCTCCCCGCTGGACACGGCTACGGGGAGTGTCTCTTCGGTCACATTCGCGTCGCGGCGCTTACGCTTCATGCGCATCGCCTCGCTCTGCCGGCTCCCGCTGCCCTGCTGCCTGCTGCTGAACCATAGGGGTGGGCGCATATGCATAGCCCGGGCACCAGGGCATGGGCATCATGTAGGCGGGAGAAGCGCCCTGCGCTCCATATGCCGTGGGGTAGATGGGCATCATGTATGACTGCCCCGTCGCAGACTGCTCGACCGGCACCGGCTGGGATGCGGGCCCTGCATATGGGTAGGGATAGGCATACATCGGCATCGGCTGGGACGCCGACGATGCAGAAGCCGTTCCCGCCTGCGCTAACCCGGGATGCGGGAACGCTGCCTGGCCCCCTTGCTCCGTCGCCATGGTCTGAATGGGAACGGGAGCAGGGTCTGGGACAGGGCTACCATGCTCGGGCACAGGCACATCGCCGCTCGAAGGCGAAGCTGGCGATGTGGTGCTATGCGCTGGCGAAGTAGTACCCTGCGCCGGCACCGCAGCCTCGGAGGGAATCGCATAGTGGGCGCCATAGGGCGCGCACGCAGCAGGCTCTTCCTCCCGCGCGGTTGTAGCAAACCCGTCGAGCGTAAAGCCATCTTCCGAAGGAATGGGCATCGACGGGCCGTAAGGCAACGTGGGGACGTCATCATCCGGCTCGGCGAGCCCCGCCTCGATTGCCTCTTTTGCACGCTGAAATACCGTCTTGCCGTGCGGCGCATGCGCTTCGAGGGTAGCCCCCTCAGACGCATCGGGCCGCGGATCGGGGACGAGCATGCGGAATCGTTCCTGCATGGGCACGGCCTGCATTTCCGGCGCCTGCTCGCTCGACGCAACCGGCGCGCTTTCGCCAAGCTGCTGCGTCGGCATATCCGCTGCGGCACCGTCGGGCTGCTGGCCGGGCTCTTGTGCCAACTGCGCCGGCTCCGCCGCCTGTTGGCTGGGCTCGAAAGGCTGCCGCCCCTGCTCCGCCGCCGAGGAATCCGGCTCTGCCGGTACGCACTCCCCAGGCTCTATGTTGGCCGACGCGCCGTTCACTTCCTGTGGCTCCGCTTTGGCCGACGCATCATCTGACACCTGCGACTCCACCCCGCTCGGCGCGCCATCCGCCACCTGCGGCTCCGTCCCGTCCGATACATCATCGGCTGGCAGGTTCTGACTTTCTGCAGAAACCGCGCATGGCGATACCTCGCCCGCCGTCTCTCCCGCAAGAACCCCATCGTGAACGAGCGATGAACCGGATTCGCGAACACCCTTAAGGTATTGATCTGCCGCTGCCTGCGCGGCTTCGAATACTTCGTTGATCTTGAGTGCGGCTTCTGCGATTGAGCCAGCATCGTCCATCATGATGGAACGCTCCTGCAGGGCCGCCTTAGCCTCTGCAAGCTGCTCTTCGAGCTCGTCGATACGCCTGCTCTGCGCAACGAGAATCTCCAGCAGTGCCTGACGATTAAGCTTTTTAAGCTCGGCGTACTTCACAGCTCTCCTTCTCCCCGTCGCTCGCTTGCCGTGCCACCTCGATCAACGAAACCGCACTGCAACACCGCCTAGATATCAAGCGTCTGTCATCAAGCGTCCAGACGCCCAAGGCAGCTGAACGGGCCGTCGCAAACGCTTGATGCCGATTACCTGACATTTCCCGCACCATTCGTAGCCCCTCTCACAAATTAATGGTAGAGGGACTACATAATTATGACACAAGACGTGTCGGATGGTATTTCAATGTAGATTGCCTTATTTCTTAACTTTTTTGGGGTGAGCGTATTTTTTTGGCATAGCTCGTACTTCAGACACTGCAGGCGGCCCTTTCCCGCCATTTCCCGCGCGTTCTGGCCCTTCCTCATTGACGATATGTCAACCTTTGTAGGAAACTAGATGCATCGCACAAAGAAAGGAAGGTCACCATGGCAGAAAGCCCCGGCCACGCGCGCCAGGCACGCCATTCGCACGAGGTGCGCCGCGAAGAGATTCTTCAGGCGGTCATCGATGTCTGCTCCGCCGAAGGCATCGGCAAGCTCTCGGTCTCCAACGTCACCTCCCGCGTTGGCTGCGCGCGCTCGCTTTTCTACCATTACTTCCCCAGCAAAGAAGTCGCCCTCGAGGCCGCGCTCGACTACACCATCGACGCCTTCATCGCGCGCCTCCGCAGCTGGAATGAGGGGCGCACCTTCGGCGATATCGAAGGCGCCCTCGACGGCATCTCCCATCTGCTCAAGACGCTCGTCCTCGAAATGCCCGGTATCTCGGGCTCTATCACCGAGGGCGGGGACGCCGTGCTCTATACCACGTTCGTGAACCGTGTGGCGGAACGCTGCGCGCGCTACATCTGCGAATCGACCGTCGTTGACTTTGCGCGGTACCACGAGGTCCTCATCGATAACGTCTACGAAACGTTCTACGTGCTCATCAGCGGGCTCATCCTCTACATTCGCTCGCATAAGGACGTGCCGGAACCCGTCATCAAAGACATCATCGCCTGCACGCTGCATATCGAGGGCTATACCGAGAAGTACAAGGACCGCCGGCCCGAGCACTAGCATGCCGCTACCGCCGAACCCCATCGCGGCCGGCAGCCCGCGCCTACCCTAGCGCGGGTGGCGCCAACGTCAATCGGCATCCCGCAGGCTATCGTAGTGCTCCATGAGCGCATCCCTCTGCTGCTGGCGCGCCTCTTCAACGCGCGCCTCGGCAGCACGGTCGGCAAAACCCATTGCCACCGAAGCCGCACCCAAGATGATAAATCCGCCCACTGCCATCACCAGCAAGCATCGTATGCCCACGCGCATGAGCTCGGGACGCAGCCGCTCATTGAGCTCGTTGACATTCTCTATGTTCGCCCATCTTTGCGCGCCGCAATGCGGGCACCACACCTTCTTGGCGAAACGCAGATACCTTGGCTCATCAACAAGAGCTGCGCCACGGCGCCTCGTCTTGGTAACGCTTCGCGACTTCGAGACGAAGGTTCGCGCAAGCTCGGCAGCATCAACGTCGAACCGCGTCCCACACGTATCGCACGTCACCTGCGCCACAAGACCAGAGCGCGACGCGGAGCTCCGCAGGCGCCGAACAGCCATGACGCCGCAGAAGACAACCCACGCGAGCAGTGCAACGCCCATCACCATGAGCACGATTATGCGTGGGTCCACCGTTACCGCCCCTTTCACCGGCACAGCAAAACGGGGCAGAGGCCTACCCCCTGCCCCGTAAAGCTCGGCCTAGCCAACCTCAACTACGCCGCCCTCGCGCACGGTCACTGCCATGCCGTCCTGCACGTAACTCAAAAACTCATCGCCCAGGCTATCTATGACCGGCATCGATACATCGTCCAGCCATACGTCGGCGAGCACGGCGCCCGCCGCCGCCAACGAATCGATGGGCTCCGAGAACAGCATGCAGGCAGGCTGGCGCTTCATGGCGCATGCGCAGTACAGCACGAGGCCGCCCGTGGTGGAACCGATGGTCTGCGGCAGGCAGAGCGCGCGGCCCGCCATCTGCTTGCCGTAAAGATCCGGATTGTTCTGGTCGCCGCACGTGGCCTTCTTATCGCCAAATTGCAGCGCCTTCTGGAACGACGCCAGCGTGTTGAGCCCGCCGTGCGTCACCACGGCCTCTGCCGTGGTCTCTCCGGGTGAAATCACACGCCCTGTAAACGTCTTCATCAGCGCTCGCCTCCCTTGGTAATCTGCTCGAGAATCTCGTCGTCGGTGTAGTAGCGCGCGGTGGTATACGTGCGCAACTTGTTGCTCGATGTGATAACCGGCATGCTCGCGCAGAGCGGATTGTTCATATACATGAGCGGGCAGATATAAGAGGTAATCACGCCCGTCGCCTTGAGGCGCGCGGCATAGGGCGTCTCGCCGAAGCGCTTGAGCACCGCGGGCGCCGCCGTGAAGACCGTCGGGATGACCACGCGGTCGCGGCCCAGCCCCGCAAGCGCCTGCTCGATGCGCTCGGTCCACGTGACGAGCTGGTTGAGGCTCATGTGCGGGCACCCCATGAAGCAGAGCTTGGGCCGAGCGTCGCGCTTCTTCCACACCACCGGGTAGCTGTCGTAGACGCGCTGGAGCTCGGCGTCGTCGACCACGTACGTACGGGCGCCCGGCTTAACGAGGCCGCGGCCCTGCCGCACCGCCTCGGGCGTGATTCCCTCCACGTGGTAGAGGCCCACCGCGCCGTTTGATGCCGTAGCTGCGCCGAAATCCTTCAGATACGTGCGCGCGTCCTCATCGAGCTCGCCCAGCCACCGGTCGAGCCCCACGATATACGGCACGTCCTCCATCACCTTCATACCGATAGCCGAACCCAGAAGCTGCGCCTCGGGGCGCTTGGTGGTGCGCACCTCGACGATCCAGTCCGCCTTACGGCCTTCGTCCGTGAGCAGGCCGAAGTACGGCACGTAGCCCACCACGGAGCCCATGAGGTCGATGATGCCCGAATTGCGGTTGCAGCGCGCGCCCAGAACGGAGTTAGCGTACACCACCGCACTCGACTCCGACCAGCTGAGCACCTCGCCCTCCACTGGCGTATTGCCCACCTCATCCATATAGCAGGCGCAGGTGAAAGCGTCTTTCTCCATAAGGCCCAGCTTGTGGAGCTGCCCCTCGTAAAAGTCCTGTTTGGAGTACATGAACTTCTTGAACACGATGTTCTGGATGAAATTGCTGGGCACGTTGGGGTCGAGCGGGCGCGGGTCGGCGGAGAAGCGCTGCTTGGAGGTGGCGCCCGTCTCGATGAGTTGGTTCATGAGGTCGTAGACCGGCGTGAGCGCCTTCAGCCCGAACGATGTGACCAGATGATTGTACTGGCTGGTAACCGGCACCATCTTGGTGGCACCGAAGATTTCTCCGTAGCGCACGAGCGTTTCCATGACGCGAGCCATGGTCTCGCCCTGCGCACCGTCGAGGATGGCTTGCTGCTCCTCGGTTAGCTGCATGGTGTGGTCCATATGCTTCCTTTCGTGTTACGACTATCCTAGCGCAGGAGTCTGGGAGCGGGATGAAACTGCGGAGCGCCGGGGTGTGGGCGCTGCAGGTTGCGGGCGGCGCGCGATGGCAGCCGCGCATTCGCGGGCGGGATCCGGACATGCAAGGCGTTGTCGGGCGGGATCCGGACATGCAAGGCGTTGTCGGGCGATATTTCGCCATTTTTAGGGCTCTGAGCGTCCGAATCTCGCCCGAAGACTCCCGTACTGTCCGAAATGCGCCCGGCAATGTGGCGCCGTCCGAATCTCGCCCGACAATCCCCGCGTTGTCCGAATCGTGCCCGGCAACGCGAACACCGTCCAAATCTCGCCCGGCAACGCTGCGGCGCAACCACGCCACGACCGCCGCGCGAAACCACCGGCGCCGCACCGCAGGCGCCGACCCGCAGCCAGATCGTTCCGCCGCTAAATCTTCATCGCCGTCTCATAGGCACCCCAGATCACGTTGCGCAGGTTGCCCACTTCCTTGCAATCGCCCACCAGATAGACGTTCTTGCCTTTCGTCGCAATCGGCGCAGGACTGTATCCAACCGAACTGATCACGCTATCGCACGGGATCTCGAACGTCGAGCCGTCCTTCGCGCGGCACGCCACGGCATCGGAGCGCACCTCGGCAAGCGTCGCCTCCAAGTGCACGGGCACTTCGTGCAGAGCGAACCATTCGCGCAGGTAGGAGCTGTTAGCCAAGCACACGCCCGTCTGCGCGATAAGGTCGTCCTTTATCTCAACGATAACGGGATGCTTGCCCTGGAGCGCCAGCTCATAGGCAATCTCGCACCCCGTGAGACCGCCCCCGACCACCACGACGCGGTCGCCCACCGGCGTGCCGGTCAGATAGTCGCAAGCCTCGACCATGAGCTCATGGCCCGGAACGCTTCGCATGACCTTCGGACGCGCACCCGTTGCGACGACAACCGGCCCTGCGCCCAACGCGGCAACGTCACGCACCTCGTCGTTCAAACGCACCTCAATACCCAACTCATCCATCTGGCGCCGATACCAAGCCAAGAGGTCGCGCAGCTTCCCCTTGTACGATTCCGCGCTCGCTGCGATGAACGTTCCCCCGAGCTCGCCAGAGCGCTCGTGGATCACCGGCTCATGGCCGCGGAGCTTGAGCACGCGCGCAGCCTCCATGCCGCCGATGCCGCCACCTACGATATGCACGGTCTTAGGAGCCGACGTCTTCACGATGCGGTGCTTCTTCCACTGCATCGTCTCGGCATTCACCGCGCAGCGCGAAAGCCCCAAACTGTCCGTAAGCTCCTGGTCGTTCGGCACTCCCTTGTAGTGGCACATGTTGAAGCATCCGTTGTGACAAAGGATGCAGGGGCGGATATCTTCCGGACGGCCCTCGACGAGCTTCGTGACCCACGCCTGGTCGGCCAGGAACTGCCGCGCGAAGCCCGCACCGTCGAGCTTGCCCGCTGCGATGGCATCGGCGGCTACACGCGGGTCCAAGCGCCCCGCCGCGACCACGGGGATGTCCACGAACTGCTTGATGTGCTCGACATCCTCAAGATTGCAGTTCTCGGGCATGTAGATGGGCGGATGGGCCCAGTACCATGCGTCGTAGGTCCCGTTGTCGCAGTTGAGCATATCGTAGCCGGCGTCTTGCAGGTACTTTGCCGCCCGCTCGGATTCCGCCATATCGCGCCCGACCTCGGTGTATTCCTCCCCCGGCAGAGCGCCCTCGCGGAAGCCTTTCGTCTTGGAGACGACGCTGTAGCGCAGCGATACCGGGAAGTCCTTGCCGCAGGCCTGCTTGATGGCCTGAACGATCTCGACGGCGAAGCGATACCGGTTCTCGAACGAACCGCCATATTCGTCGTTGCGACGATTGACGTAGGGCAGCGTGAACTGATCGAGCAGATACCCCTCGTGCACCGCATGGATCTCGACGCCGTCGACGCCCGCCTCCTGCAACAGCACCGCGCAGCGGCGGAACGCGTCGACCATCTCGTGAATCTCCTCGACGGTCATCTCGCGCGAGGGAACCTTGTCCGACCATCGGTTCGGCGTGGGGCTTGCCGTCGCGCAAATGCGGTCAAGGTCCATGAACGGTTTTGACACGCGCCGCAGCACCGGGTTGGTGTAGAGGTCCTCCATGAGCTTGCTCACGGTGAACGACCTGCCAAAGCCCGCGGTGAGCTGAACGAAGAGCTTGGCACCTGTAGCGTGCAGCTTGAGCATCCACGCCGCAAGATTGCGGTACATCTTCTTGTTCTTGTAGAGCCACTGGCCGAACATGGGGTTATACACCGGCTGGCAGCCCGGCAACACGAGGCCGACGTTGTTCTTGGCAACCTCAAGAATAAAGCGGGCGCCCGCCTCATCGAAATGGTTCTTCTCCATCCAGCCGAAGAGGTCCGTACCGCCCATCGATGTGAGCACGATACGGTTTTTGAGCTCGACGTTTCCTATCTTCCACGGCGTGAAGAGCGGTTGAAGCCGTTCGTCCATATACATCCCCTTTCGTCCCCAACAGACCCTTGCGCATGATTCTACTTCGCGTTCATGGGAACAGGCGGCGTTCGTCGGCTGGCGGGGCGCATTAACGCGCAGCTGGCGTTAGCCCCACGGATCTCGCTCGAACAGCGGCTCGGGCTCGGGCAGACGGTCGGAATAGGGATCGTAGCCGTCGTCGTCCTCATTCTCTGCTCGGATAAACGGGTCGCTCGGGGCCGCCGCCTTGCGGAGGGCTTCCTGCTTTCCGCCGTCAGCCGGCACCGTCTGATTTCCGCTGGCAACCGGTGCCAGCTTGTCCAGGGCTTCTGCCATACCAAATCCTTTCCGCCGCGTTCCATACCGTAAGCATACCCCCTGCATTCACGAAAGCGGGCCCATATCTGCACCTTGGCTCAGCGCCTCGGGGAACACCGCTCTGCATCATCGAGGAGAGATCGCATCGCCGTCGGCTGCCACTCCGCC
>NZ_CEWCAA010000033.1:0-24577 GCF_982429025.1 Enorma sp. | reverse complement strand
TCCCCGCACACAATAGGGCGAGCAGGGGCGAAACCCGCCACATAGGACACAGATCGCAGACGGCTTTTCAACTTTTGGGCACTCAAACAGCGATGCGCCAAGTAGACAATGCAAAGCACGCATCAAACCCGCAGGTAAACGATGAGTGATAAACGACCATACTTGAAGGCCCGGGCTTAAAGTGCCCAAAAGTTGAAAATGCCTTTGCTCATGCGAACGCGAAGACTGATTCCGCGAAGCGGCGAGCGCCACAGGCCTGGCAACGCGCCGGACCGGGAACATACAAAGTCGCCCCCTTCCGCGCACGGTACGGAAGGGGGCAGAAAGGTAGGGTCTTACCGGGCATTCGCCCATGCGCATGTCCGGCTCGACGATACGCTTACCCGCTGCGAACCACAGGAGACAAGCGGTGCGCAGGGTTCACGTCGACTAGCGGTGAGAGAGGAGTGTAGAGCCGCTAGAGGACCATAATCGCAACGGTGCAGATGACCGCGGACACCACAGAGAGCACCACAACGATCTTCAGCGCAAACTTGAGCCAGGTGGTCCACTCGATACGAGCGAGCGCAAGGCCACCCATGATGGCGCCGGAGGTCGGGGTAAAGAGGTTCACCACGCCGATGGCCGAGCTGAAGATCATCACCATGACCTCAGGCGAGAAGCCGAGCTGAGCGGCCAGCGGGCCCATGATGGGCATGGACACCGTCGCCATACCGGAGGTCGAGGGGATGAGGAAGCTGAGGCCGAAGTAGAGAATCCATGCGAGCGGCGCGAAGAGGATGCCGGACACGCCGGAGAGCGCGTTTGCCGCCTGCGTGAGCACGTAGGTATCCAGGCCCGTCGCTGCCATGAGGACGGAGATGCCGCGCGCAAGCGCGATGATCAGCACGACGCTCATCATATCGGCGGCACCGGCGATGAAGGTGTTCACGATCTCCTTCTCGGAGAGGCCACCCACGATGCCGATGACGATAGCCATGATGAAGAACCACGTGGAGGCCTCATCGAAGTACCACTGGCCGATCGGGAGGCCGGTAACGATGGCAGACCAACCCTGCGAAGTCTGGACCTCGGACTCAGAGACGCCCTCGACGGTGCCGTCCATGGTGGTCACGGAACCGTTCGACTCGTCATAGGCAGCGGCGAGGTCGTCGCTCGTAATCTCAGTCTCAACGGTCTCATAGGCAGACCCGGCATCGAAGAAGCCGGCAACGTCGGCGTTGAGGTCGCCGATGGGGATGAAGCCCAAGATCATGATGACGAAGGTGAAGGCAAAGATCACGAGAACGCCCTTCTGGCGACCGGTGAGCTTGACGTCCTTGTTCACCTCGGCCGCAGCAGCACCGTGCGCCTCTTCGGCGTTCTGGAGCTCCTGCATGGAGAGGATGGTCGAGCCCTTGTCGGCCTTGACCTTCTTGGCATAGCTCATCACGAAGAAGATAGAGATCGCAGTCGTGGCGATCCAGAGGACCGCGCCGAGGCCGATGATGATGGCCTGGTTGACCTCAATGCCCACGCCGCGCAGAGAGTCCACCGCGGCGCCGACGGCGAACGGGTTCACCGTGGAGCCAAGGCAGCCGCAGCCAGCGCCCAGAAGGACCGTCGCGGCGCCCACGAGCGGGTCGAAGCCGGCGGCCATCATGGTGGCGGCAAGCAGCGCGTAGAACGGGACGGTCTCCTCGCACATACCATAGGTGGTACCACCGAGCGAGAAGATGATCATGAGAACGGGGATGATGGCGAGCTCGTTGCCCTTGAGCTTCTTAACGAGCACAGCGATGCCGTTATCGAGGGCACCGGTCTTGGTCATCATACCGAGGAAGCCGCCCAGGATCATCACGAAGAGGCAGACCGGAAGAGCATCGGTGAAGCCCTTGACGGGAGCGGTGAAGAAGTCGCTCAGCTTAGCCGCCGTTACCTGGTCGGGGGCAAACCCCGCCACGATAACGGTGATGACCGCCACGATGGCGAGCAGGAGAAGAAGAATGGTGAAGGACGATAGCATACCGCGCTTTTTCTTGGTAGCTTCAGCCATAATCATTCCCCTCCTTTCTGTGATTTGGAGAAGATGGTCGAAAAAGCGCCATGGCTGCCGTGCCGTGCTATCCAGTCATGACGCGGAGAGGACGTGCCCGGGCGCGGGGCACAGGTGCACCCGGGCAACGTCCGAACAGCCAAGACTACTTGAGCGTCGCGTACATCACGGCCTTGATGGTGTGCATGCGGTTCTCGGCCTCGTCGAAGACCTTGGACTGCGGGCCCTCGAAGACCTCGTCGGTGACCTCCATCTCGGTGACGCCGAACTTCTTGGCGATATCGGCGCCGATGGTGGTGTTGGTGTCGTGGAAGCTCGGGAGGCAGTGCAGGAAGATCGCCGAAGGATCAGCGAGGTCCATGAGCTCCTGGGTAACACGATAAGCCTCGAGCTGATTGATGCGCTCGGTCCAGACCTCGTCGGGCTCACCCATGGAGACCCACACGTCGGTGTAGATGACGTGAGCGCCGGTGCAGGCAGCCTTGGGATCCTCGGTGAGGGTGATGGTGCAGCCGTTGGCCTTGGCGATCGGCTCGCATGCATCGACGACATCGGAGGCGGGCATGCACTCCTTCGGGCCGCAGGCCACGAAGTTCATGCCGAGCTTAGCGCACACGACCATGAGGGAGCGGGCCACGTTGTTCTTGGCGTCGCCCATGAAGACGAGGGTCTTGCCCTTGATGTCGTAGTTGAAATTCTCCTGAACGGTCAGGATGTCGGCGAGCATCTGGGTGGGATGCCAGAGGTCGGTGAGGCCGTTCCACACCGGCACGCCGGACTTGGCGGCGAGCTCCTCGACGTCCTCCTGGGCGAAGCCACGGAACTCGATGCCGTCATACATGCGGCCGAGCACGCGGGCGGTGTCCTCGATGGACTCCTTCTTGCCCATCTGCGAGCTGCCCGGATCGAGGTAGGTCACGCCCATGCCGAGGTCCATGGCGCCGACCTCGAAGGCGCAGCGGGTGCGCGTGGAGGTCTTCTGGAACAGCAGGACGATGTTCTTGCCCTCGAGGTAGCGGTGCGGGGTGCCCGTGCGCTTGAGATCCTTGAAGTTACGGGAGAGCTTGAGCAGGTACTCGATCTCCTCAGTGGAGAAATCGAGCAGACGCAGGAAGCTGCGGCCGGAGAGGTTGACACCCATGGTTAGTCCTTTCGAATAGAAATCCGTGCATTGTGGGCACCACGTGCCCTTGATAGTAAGTATGACGGCGCCCCGGGCGCGGGGCGCCGTCAATATCCAACTGTTACAGGTCCTCGCGCCAGAACGGCATGCTCATGCAGCGCGGGCCGCCACGGCCACGGGAGAGCTCGGCCGAAGGCACGACGAGCAGCTCCATGCCCTCCTTGTAGAGGACGTCGTTGGTGACGTTGTTGCGCTGGTACACGCAGATCTTGCCAGGGGCGACGGCGAGGGTGTTGGAGCCGTCGTTCCACTGCTCGCGGGCAGCCGCGATCGGGTCGCCGCCACCGCAGGGGATGAGCTTCACGGCGTCGATGCCGAGCGCCGAAGCGAGCACGTGCTCGAGCGTATCGGTGGTCTCGGTGATGTCGACCTCGCCGGGGTTCTTGCCCGGGGTGAGCTTGTACACCTTGAGGGTGCCCATGATGGCGGGATGGATGGTGAACTTGTCGACATCGATCTGCGTGAACACGGTGTCGAGGTGCATGAAGGCACGGGACACGGGGATGTCGAACGCGAGGATCGTGTCGATCTTGGAGTCGGAGTTCCAGAACATGTTCTGCGCCATGACGTCGATGGCCGCAGCCTGGGTGCGCTGGGAGATGCCGACCGCGATGGTGTGCTCGTTGATGTTGAGCACGTCGCCACCCTCGGTGTGGAAGGAGGCATCGCGACGGAAGTACAGCGAGACATCCTTGTAATCGGGGTGATACTTGAAGATGTACTTGCCGTACAGGGTCTCGCGGTTACGGGTGACCGAGTACATACGGTTCAGGTTAACGCCGGTGCCCACCACGGCGAACGGGTCGCGCGTGAAGTAGAGGTTGGGCATCGGGTCGACGATGAGGTCGGACTCGCTCTCGGTGTTCACCAGGGAGTCGAGGGTCACCGAGCTCGTGTGCGGCATCTCGACCTCGGCCTTGGTGATACCGGCCATGGTCTTCTTGACGTACTCGAAATTGTCGGTGATGGAATCGAGGAGCTCGCTCACAGCCTGCGGGGCCATCTTACCCTTGATTCCGGCCTCCTCGAGCCACTGCTTCTGGAACTCAGCGCGCGCCTCGGGCACCGCGTCGAAGGCCTCAGCGACGAGCTTCTCGAGGTACAGCACCTCGACGCCCTGCTCGCGTAGGATCTCGGCGAAGCGATCATGCTCCTGCTGCGCGACCTCGAGGAACGGAACATCGTCGAAGAGCAGGCGCTCGAGCTCATCGGGCGGCAGATTGAGCAGCTCGTCGCCCGGGCGATGCAGGCAGACTTTCTTCAACTGCCCGATCTCGCTTGTTACATGCAAGCCTTTCGTCATGTCCTCCTACCTTTCTTTCTCGGCTGCCGGGCTATTCGCCCGCGCAGCCAGCCAAGCACCCGGGTGCCCGGGTGCTGTATGCACACAGCTATAGTTATATCCAATATTTCGACGTATGCCGAAAGCATCCGCCAACGGTATCAAATTAAAGGGGAACGGTATATCTCGTAATAATTGACACGTAGCTCACTTTGCTTAAATAAAGTGATTACGTGGGCAAATATTGACGCTATTTTTTCTTTCGTACATATCAAATGGATATTTTTGCTATTAATTTGCATATTGTTACTTCAGCTATAACGCACGGGCCATAGCTTCAGCAGGGAGTTGCCTTTCGTTTCATATTCATTCGTAAGTTGCTTTTATTCACATATTGCGGATTTTAGACCGTTTACGGACCGATTGGCACCGCTCGCCCACGGAACAGGTGCCGTTCACCGGTTTTTGCGTGCCGCGAACGGCAGGGCTCCGTTGCCCCCGGCACGCTGCCCCAAGACGTAAGCAGTTCATAAAGCTTTCGAAACGTCACTGCAATCATCTGCTAACACGTATAAAGTTAGCTGCATGCATATATACTGCGCGCGGGGGCGCGCTCATACCTAGATAACGGAGCAACCATGGCATCTTCCAAGGACGCAAAGGCCACCAAGGACGCTAAGCCGAAAGACCCCAAGAGGGATAAAGGCGCGAGGAAGCGCCGCAAGAGCGCCGAGGTCATCGACAAATCGTCGCGCTATGACTTCTCGTACACGCAAAACCGCGAGATCAGCTGGCTGCGCTTTGACGACCGCGTGCTCGAGGAGGCCTACGACGAGACGGTTCCTCTTTTCGAGCGCCTCAACTTCGCCGCAATCTTCCAATCGAACCTCGACGAGTTCTTCATGATCCGCGTGGGCGGCCTCTCCGACCTCGCTACGCTTAAGCGCCAGCCAGTCGACAACAAGAGCAACCTCACCCCCTCCGAGCAAATCGAGCTCATCTTCTCGAGCTTGCCGCCGCTCATCAAACGGCAGAACGACATCGTCGAAAAGATCGAAAGCGAGCTGCAGAGCTACGGCGTCTACCGCATCGGGGCGGACGATCTCACCGGAGACGAGCGCACGTTCGTGGAGGGGTACTTCCAGTCGTACGTGTCACCGGTCATCTCGCCGTTCGTGATCGATCCGCGGCACCCCTTCCCCAACCTGCGAAACGGCGCACTGTATATCGTCTGCGCCCTCGAAAGCGAGGAAGAGGAGAACCTCATCGGCCTCATCGAGGTCCCGGCCTCGATGAACCGCGTGGTAGCGATGCCCTCCGAGACGGGCACGTTCCGCTTCATCCTGCTCGAGGATGTCATCCTCGCCTGCCTTCCGAGCTGCTTCGGCGCGTATGCACCGGCCGGCCGTGCCGTGGTGCGCGTGACGCGCAACGCCGATATCGACCCCGACGGTGAGGGCGTCGAGGAAGACGAGGACTATCGCCAGCACATGAAGAAGATCCTGAAGAAGCGCCTGCGCCTCCAGCCGGTTGCCCTCCAGGTCCAAGGCTCGCTCGAAGCGACCACGCTCAAGAGCATCCGCAAATCGCTCGGGCTCCCGGCGCGCTCCGTGCTCTCTTACGCCACACCGCTCGACCTCGGCTATATCTACAGCGTCGAGAACCATCTGCCCAACCATCGAGCGGACCTGCTCTTCCCACCCTTCAAGCCGCAGACGAGCTCGATGTTCGACATGTCTCGCCCCATGCGCGAGCAGGTCATCGAAGGCGACAAGCTCCTGTTCTACCCGTATGAATCGATGAGCCCGCTGCTCGACCTCATGCATCAGGCAGCCTTCGACGACTCGTGCATTTCCATCAAGATCACCCTCTACCGCGTTGCGAAGCAGAGCCGCCTGTGCGAATCGCTCATCGATGCCGCCGAGAACGGCAAAGAGGTCACGGTGCTCATGGAGCTCCGCGCCCGCTTCGACGAGCAGAACAACATCGAGTGGGCAGAGCGCCTGGAAGAGGCGGGGTGCACCGTCATCTACGGTTCCGAGGGCTTCAAGTGCCACTCCAAGATCTGCCAGATCACCTATCGCGAGGGCATGGCGCTCACGCGCATCACGCTCCTGGGTACGGGCAACTTCAACGAAAAGACCGCGCGGCTGTACTCCGACTTCATGCTCATGACCGCCCACCCCGGCATCGGCGAGGATGCGAACGCGTTCTTCCGCAACCTGGCGCTTGGCAACCTCTCCGGCGACTATCGCTACCTGGGAGTAGCGCCGGCAGGCCTGAAACCGCTCATCATGAACGGGCTGAACCGTGAAATCGACCGCGCCCGCGCAGGCGAGCCTGCACGCGTCTTCTTCAAGATGAACTCGCTCACCGACCGTGAGGTCATCGACAAGATCGCCGAGGCCTCGCAAGCGGGCGTCGAGGTGGAGATGATTATTCGCGGCATCTCGTGTTTGCTGCCGGGCATCGCGGGCAAGACCGAGAACGTGCACATTCGCTCCATCGTCGGGCGCTTCCTGGAGCACGCCCGCGTGTACTCCTTCGGCATTGACAACGATATCGTGTACCTTTCTTCCGCCGATATGATGACGCGCAACACCGAGCACCGCGTGGAGATTGCCTACCCCGTGCTCGACGCCACCTGCCGCGAGATGGTACAGAGCTATATGCACGCTCAGCTGGAAGACAACGTGAAGGCGCGCGAGCTCTCGAATACGGGTACCTGGGAGAAGATTGAGCGCAGCGATGATGCCATGCCCTTCAACTCGCAGGAATACCTGCTTAAGCATGCCTATGCGCGAGCAGCCGCGGCAGCGGAGCGGAAGCACAAGGAAGAAAAGCAGGCGGAGCCTCAGGTAGCCGAGAGCCAGGAAGACTACGAGGCAGCGAAGGCGGTGCTTGCTGCGGCCGCGCGCGCGGTGGCGCAGCAGAAACGAGAGGCAGCAGCCGTGGCAGCTGCCGACGCTCGCGTCGCGCCGTCCGACGGCACTGGCACCGGCGCCGAAGCCGCCGGCATCGACGGCGCTCAAGCAGCAACGGCGCCTGCCACGGCGCCCGCATCTACCGCAGAGGCGGACGGCGCGTGCATCGACCCCGCGATAGGTCACGTAGCCGAACGCTCCTCTGCTGCAGAGCAAGCTGCGCAGGAAGCCGAAGCGGTTTCCGATCGTCATACGACGTCGCAATCGGCGGACGTTGCGCCCGAACCGCCCGCGGCAGCAACCGAACCATCTTCCGGCGCCGAGCCGAAGGCGACCCCCGTAGCACCGCCCGCAACCACCCAAAAGGCGCAAGCGACCAGCGTGAAAGCAACGGTTATAGACCCCGAAGACGAGCATAGTGAGCAGGCAAAAGCCTCCAGCTCGGCTCGTTTTGCCGCCACCACTACGCTTGCCAAGCGCAAGCCCGGCCGCTTCCGCGCAGGCCTCGCCCTTATCGGCATCGGCCTCAAAACGCTTTTCGTGGGCACGCCCGAAGAGCGCGGCAAGTAGGCGTACAGAGCCGAGCGCTATCGGAAGCGACCCGGCGCCCATGCCGAGAGCCAAACCGATAGTGGTGCTTTCGAGCGCGATCGGAAACGCTGGAAGACATGACCTGATCGTCGTACGCCAACGAACGCGTTTGCCGCATACACCAACCCGAGCGCCCGCCGCAAACCCCCCCTTATCTTCACGGGGTTTGCCGCGGGCGCTCGCATAAGCGAAGCATTGGCTCAGGCGGAACGCACTGGAATGAATGCCGGGCCTCCCAGTTTTTGAGCGCCCAACACCCGCGTGCGATACGTGGTGTCCTTGCCGTTCCAAATGATCGACCGCAAGGCCATCCGATGAGCCGCAAAACGATTCTCTTATTTAATGCCCACACACTTCTATTTAATGCCCTCCCACCTTTTCGATTTCTAGCCAAAAATGCGCTAAGTCGGTCTTTGCTCCTGCGATAACGAAGGTGCCTTCCGCCCACCGCCCTGATAAAGGGGTTGGAAGCAAACCGTCTACCAGGGCGACAAGGATTTCGCACCGCCGTTTCCCACACAAAAAGACCGACTTAGCGCATTTTTGGATACTAATTCGCCAATAGCGGGTGCATTAAATTCTATTTCCATGGCAATCGCGCTGCGCTAGCACCACCGGTGCCTGCACCCGCATTCGCAACATGTGGATGAAGGCCTGCGATTCGAGAGGAGCCGCGCGCACCGGCAACCCTAACCGCTGCTTTCAGCTACACTTTTGACGAACGATACGATCGAAGGGGTTTCATGAGGCTCACCATTGAACGCATGGGTTACGGTGCCGATGGCATCGCGCATACCGACGAAGGCAAGACGGTCTTCGTTGCTGGCGGCGTCGTCGGCGACGTGGTAGATGCCGAGCTAACTTCAGATGGTCCATCGTTCTCGCGAGCCCGAGCCACCAATATCATCGAACCATCCGGGATGCGCGTCACGCCACCCTGCCCCTTCGTGGGTGTTTGCGGTGGCTGCCCTTGGGGAGCGCTCGGTCGAGAGACCCAGTTGCACGCTAAAGAAGAAAACCTGCGCTCGGCGCTCCAGCGCATAGGCCACTTCACCCCCGAAGAAATCAACGACCTCGTGCAGCCGATTCGCTACACGAAGGATGCATGGGGCTACCGCAACAAGGTCGAGCTCGGCGTGCACAGCGAAAACGGTCGCCTTCGACTTGGGATGCATGGCATCGACCCCGACCAGGTCATCAAGGTTGATCGGTGCCTCCTATTCGAGAGCACTGCGTCCAAGGCAATCAAGGCGGTCACGGGCGCCCTCTCCTATCTCGGTAATTCGCGCGACCTCAACCTTGAGCGCGTGGGCATTCGAGCGAGCCGGCGCACCAAAGCGCTCGAAGTTGCGCTCTGGACCCCAACGGGCGGGTTCCCGCGTGCCCACGTGGCACGCGTGCTCGATGACGCCGTCAAACCCACGAGCGTCGTCCGCGTACTCACCAAGGGGGACCGCGCGGCACGGCGCGTAGAGAAAAACGAGCTTCTCGCTGGCCAGGGGTCTTGGACAGAGCGGATCGGCGAGGAAACCATGCGCATCTCCGCGCCCTCATTTTTCCAGGTCAACACTGCTGCAGCCGAGCTGCTCATCGAGCTTGTCGTCGACGCCCTCAAGCCCGGGCCCGACGACGTTGCGCTCGATCTGTATTGCGGTGCGGGTACGTTCACGCTGCCGCTCGCACGCCGGTGCAGCTGGGTCGCAGCGGTCGAATCATACGGCCCCGCCGTTCGGGACCTGCGCCGCAACATCGAGCGCGCCGGACTCGACAACGTCGACGCGATCGGAGGCGACGCGGTGCGCGAATTCCCCGGCGACGATGCCGACGTGCTCGTGGTCGACCCCCCGCGCGCCGGCCTTGCGGCCGAAGCCATCGAGCTCATCGCTGGCACCTCCGCGCGCGACGTCGCTTACGTATCCTGCGATCCGGCGACGCTGGCGCGCGACCTCGCCCGTTTCCGCGAAGACGGAACGTTCAAGGCGACGGCGATCACGCCGGTAGACCTTTTCCCGCAAACGTATCACTGCGAGACTGTCGTGCACCTTTCGCGAGCCTAGCACTGCGTCCATACGGTAGGCTCATCGCCGCATCTCGTGTCTTGCGCCCGCGCAGTTCGGGTATAACTCGTCTGAAATCTGCGAAGATCGCAGGACGCATACGTTTGAAGGGAGCCCCTATGAGCGCAGTCGCCGTGCTCGTTGCCGATGGATTTGAAACAATCGAATGTCTCACGATGGTCGATGTGCTTCGGCGAGGCGGCGTGCGCGTCTCCCTCGTGTCAACCATGTCGACTCGCGACGCCGTGAGCTCGCAGCAGATCGAAATCACCTGCGACTGCACCCTCGAAGAGGTCGACTTCGACGACTATGACTACATCGTGCTTCCCGGCGGCCTGCCCGGCGCGACCAACCTGCGCCGTGACGAGCGCGTGTGCAACCTCGTGCGCGAGTTTGCCACGAAAAAGCATGTCGCCGCAATCTGCGCCGCCCCCTCCATTCTCGGCGAGCTCGGGCTTCTGGTCGGACGCCGTGCCACCTGCTTCCCCGGTTTCGATAAGAGTTTCCCCGCAGGCACGTTTGCGGGCGAAAAGACCGTCATTGTAGACGGCAACATCATCACCGCGTCCGGCATGGGCCAGGCACTGCCGTTCGCACTCGCCGTGCTCGGCGATATCGCCGGTGAGCGAGCCGTAGAGAAGGTGCGCGAGGGCATCCAGCTATGATCCTCGCCTCGCAATCTCCGCGCCGC
Source organism: Enorma sp. (assembly GCF_982429025.1). Classification (NCBI taxonomy): domain Bacteria; kingdom Bacillati; phylum Actinomycetota; class Coriobacteriia; order Coriobacteriales; family Coriobacteriaceae; genus Enorma; species Enorma sp. Next base: position 13,814 of record NZ_CEWCAA010000033.1, on the reverse strand, counting down.
ATCGAGCTCATGCGGGAGGCCGGCTATGCCTGCACGGTTAAACCTGCAGACATCGACGAGACACCGCGTCCCGGAGAGCACCCCCTTGCCCTCGTGGAGCGCCTTGCCCGCTCGAAGGCGCAGGCCGTAGCCAGCGAGATGGCTGCCCCCGGCGAGCTCGTAATCGCCGCCGATACCATCGTTACCATCGATGGCGAGATCTTGGGCAAGCCACGCGACACCGAAGATGCCAAACGGATGCTCCGCTTGCTTTCGGGGCGGACTCACCAGGTAGCAACGGGCGTCTGCATTGCCACGGGCGAGCTCCGAAAGACCGAGCCTCCAGCCTCCGGGCCGCGGGACGCACACGAAGGCACGCCGCCTGCAACAGAAATCGATTCGTTCGTCGCCGTCACCGACGTCTCGTTCTACCCGCTCTCCGAAGCTCACATCGAGGCGTATGTGGCAAGCGGCGAACCCATGGACAAGGCCGGGGCTTATGGAATCCAGGGCGCCGGGGGGCGGATGCTCGTTCGAGGTATTCGAGGCGATTACTACAACGTCGTCGGACTTCCCATCGCCGAGTTGGCCAGGCATCTTGGCCCCCGCATCACGCTTCCATAACGAGCGCGCTCACACCGCGAAAGGACGAATATGATGGCATCTGAGCACTACCGTCCCATTCCCATCAGCAGCATCGAAGGGTTCCGCATCGGCCACTTTACGAATCGGGACGCCGCCACGGGATGCACCGTCATCGTTGCAGAACAAGGTGCCACGGGAGGCGTCGACGTGCGCGGCGGAGCACCGGCTTCACGCGAAACCGACCTGCTTCGCCCCGAGAACACGGTCGATGTCGTGCATGCCGTCTGCCTATCCGGCGGCTCAGCCTTCGGCCTCGAGGCTGCATCGGGCGTGGCACGCGAACTCGAGGCTCGCGGTATCGGGCTCGATGTCGGCCCGACGCGAGTGCCCATCGTGTGCTCGAGCTGCATCTTCGACCTCGCATTCGGCGATGCGAGTGTCCGTCCCGGCGTTCAGGAGGGCATCAGCGCGACCCGTGCAGCCCTCGACGGTGACAGCACCTGTGTTCCCGAGGGCACGGTGGGAGCCGGAACCGGAGCCACGGTGGGCAAGCTCCGCGGACCGAGCATGCTCATGAAGGGCGGCCTCGGCGCACGTGCCATCGAACTCGGCCTGCTTCGCGTTGGCGCCGTCGCCGTCGTCAATCCCTGCGGTAACGTCGTTGATCCGCGCACCGGTTCCTTCATCGCGGGCATGCGCAGCGCACCGGACAGCCTCGAGATCGTCAGCATGGAAGAAGCCATGCTCGCTGACTCAGACGGCCTCTCCATGCCGCTCGACCGCACCAACACCACCATCTCGTGCATCATCACCAACGCCCGGCTTACCAAGGCCCAGGCAACCAAAGTCGCGCAGATGGTTGCCGACGCCTACGCGCACACAATCCGTCCTACGCACACCTCGAATGACGGCGACACCATCTACGTCCTCGCCTCCGGGGAACTTGGGTGCATCGATATTCCCATCGACCTCATGGGCCTCGCCGCCACCCGCGCGCTCGAAGAGGCCATCTGCGCCGGATGCATGACCGCTGACGGAATTCATGGCGCCCCTTCGTATAAAGATGTAGCCAAATCCGTATCATAATGAATATTGAGGCAACCTTTTAGCACGTTACAGCAGTACTAAAAGTGGTTGCCTGTATTTTTGGACGGATTGGGAGCTTGCCATGGACCAGACGAACGAGACCGCCACGACCGCGCCGCACAAGAAGGGCATCGGGCTCATAGGCCTCATCGCGCTCGTCATCTCCTCCTCGATCGGCTCGGGCGTCTTCGCCCTCTCGACGGATATCTCTGCCGCCGCAGCACCCGGTCCCGCCATCATCGCATGGCTTATCACCGGAATCGGTTTCATCGCGCTTGCCAACACATTCGGCAAGCTCTCCCTCGCACGCCCCGACCTTGACGGCATCGTCGCCTACGCCCGAGAGGGCTTCGGCCCCTTCGTCGGATTTGTTTCCGGATGGGGCTACTGGCTTTCCATCTGGATTGGCAACGTCGCGTTCGGCGTCATGCTCGCCACCGCCATCGGCTACTTCTTCCCGCCGTTCGCCGGCGATCTAACCGTGGGCGCGGTGGTGTTCATCTCCGTGGTGAACTGGCTCATCGTGCTCTTGGTGAATCACGGCATCGAAGAGGCTTCCGTGGTAAACGCCATCGTGATGATCTGCAAGCTCGTCCCCATCTTCGTGTTCATCGTCGCGATGCTGCTCATGTTCAGCTTCGATGTCTTCACCGCCGATTTCTGGGGAACCCTCGCCAACAACCTTGGCGGACCCGATGCCCCCGGAAGCGTGGGCTCCCAGATCATCAACTGCTTCATGGTCATGATGTGGGTGTTCGTCGGCATGGAGGGCGCGAGCGTGCTCGGGCACCGCGCCGAGCGCAAAAGCGATGTGTCGCGCGCGACGATTCTCGGGGTGACGGCGCTCGTTGTCATCTACGTTGCGGCATCGGTTCTCCCCTACGGCTACCTCACGCGCGACGAGCTGCTGCAGATGGGGTCTCCGTCCATGGCCCACATCTTCCAAGAAGTCGTCGGGCCCTGGGGCGGCGCCTTCATCTCGGGCGGGCTCGTCATCTCGATCTTCGGCGCCTGGCTCTCCTACACCATCCTCGCCTCGGAGGCCATGAATCGCATGGCGCGCATGGAACTGCTCCCCCGCTCGTTCGGAAAGCTCAACGCCCACAACGCGCCCACGATCTGCCTCATCGTCACCGGATGCATGATCCAGCTGCTCTCGATCGTGATGCTGTTCTCGGAAGCGGCGTACCAGTTCGCCTATTCCCTCTGCACCGCCTCGATTGTCATCTCATGGGCGCTCGCATCAGCCTATATGGTCAAGCTTGCGAAGCATCGCGATGTCGAGCATGCCGGGCCGGCGCTCGCCCTTTCGGCGTTTGCCACCGCCTTCCTCGTCGTAGCCATCCTGCTTGCAGGCGTAGACCTGCTTATGCTCTGCTGTATCGCCTATGTACCAGGCCTTGCGTTCTACGTTAAGGCCCGCCGCGATTATGGCCATGCGACCATCATGACCGGCCGAGAGAAGCTGCTTGCCGCCTTCATTGTCGTCGTCGCCGTCATCGCCGTGGCGCTCCTCGCCACCGGGTACATCACGATCTAGCGAAAACGCCAGACAGCGGGCGATGTCCGGGGCATCCTACCGCCCAAATCTGCGCAAGTGCATATCGAGCAGGTGCCCGGGCATATCGTTCCGCGCGCAGTTACGCAGAAGGCCCGGCGCTGCCGGGCCTTCGAGTATGTTTGAGCACGGGACGATATACCCGGGCACCGACGGGAGCGATATTAATTGAATTTGAAGATCTTGCTCGCTGCGCGATAGAGCCCGATCGAGGCCTTCTCCCCCGCCTTCGTGGGCAGGTTCGTGCCGATGCCCAAGATGCCACAGCGCGCATGGCGGTACATGCGCTCGTCGTACTCCTTGAGCTCGGCCCAGAGGCGCTTGTTCTCCTCTTTCCAGCGATCCTCCTCCGAAAGCTTGGAGAAGATGGAGCACACCGACATCATCATGGTGAAATACCCCATCATATAGGACGCAAGGCGCGGTTCCTTCACGTCGGTATAGAGGTGATACGCGTTCATCATGATGCGCGTGATGCGGAACTGCTGGTCGAGACGGCGAATCATGGTCGCCTCGTTCACGCTCTGCCCCTCGCGCCCGATGAAGTAGCGATAGAGGTCGATATCGGCGTAGTACATGGTCTTGCAGTGCGGCAGCGGCACGTAGGCATAGATGTTATCCACGTAGAACGTGTGAGCCGGAAGCGGTAGGTTGGCCTCGCGCAGCACGTCGACCCGGTAGCAAAGACTGTGCATGAGCAGGTTCTGGTCGGGGCGGAAATATCCGATCTTATCCCACGTGAAGACCTTCTTACGGGGCAGGGCACCGTGGTAGCTGATGGTCACGTGCTTGCCTTCGTAAACCTTCTCGTACACGTAATTCGAGATGAAGAGGTCAACGCGCATGTCGCGCTCTTCGAAACCGCGCAAGAGGCTCAACATGGTGGAAAGCGCCGCAGCGTCGAGCCAGTCGTCGGAGTCGACGACCTTGTAGTACGTACCCTGCGCCTCGCGCAGGCCGGCGAGCAGCGCGATGCCATGGCCACCGTTTTCCTGGTGAACCACCTTGATGATGCTCGGATAGCGCGCGGCCCATTCATCGGCCTTGGCGGGCGTCTCGTCCTTACTGCCGTCGTCGACGATGATGATCTCGATGTCTTCGGCAAAATTGCTCCCCTCGAGAATCGAGGTGATGCAATGGTCCATGTCGGCGGCAGAGTTGTAGCAGGGAATACCGAAAGAGATGATTTTATGCATGGCAGGAAATGATTTCGTCGGAGAGTTCGAGGGCAGAATCGGTCACCGCGTCCATGTCGTAGTAGCGGTACTCGGCAAGGCGACCGACCGGATGGAAGTTCGTGAGGTTCTGGACACGCTCAAGGTAGCGCTCGTACAGTGCGCGGTTCTTAGAATCGATGATCGCGTAGTAGGGCGTCTGGCCGCTGCCCGGCTCGTAAGCGTGGCTGAACTCCTTCATGATGGTGGTCTTTCCAGGAACCACCTGACCGGTCATGTTCTTGAACTCGGTGATGCGGGTGAAATCCTCGCTCGTGGTGTAGTTCACCGTGCCAACGGGCTGGAACTGGTCCTGCTCGAGCGTCTCGAACTGCATATCGAGCGTACGGTACGGAAGCGCGCCAAGGTCGAGGTTGAAGAGCTCGTCGAGGGGACCGGTATAGACGATCTCGCCGCCATAGACCTTGCCGCAAACGCTCACGTTGTTCTCATCGAGCGTGAAGATATCGCGGGCGTCGACGCCAACGAACACGTCGATGAGGTCGTGGTCGAGCATATGCTCGAACAGAACGGTGTAGCCATCCTCGGGCATGCCCTGATAGGGAGCCTGCGGGAAGTAGCGGTCGTCATCGCCGATGAACACGGGAACGCGGCCGGTCACCGACGGATCGATCTGGTCGGGCGTTTGGCCCCACTGCTTCATCGTGTAATAGAGGAAGACGTTCTCGTAGACATAGTCCGCGACCTCCTGGAGGTCCGGATCGTTCTTCTGGCGGAGCTCCATGATGGGGACCTTCTTGTCCTCACCGAAGGTGTCAACGAGCTTGCGATACAGTTCTTCGCCACGGTCTTCGCCGAACGCGAGCTTGAGGCTCGTGTGGTTGAAGGGAACGGGCATAAGGGTGCCGTGGATGTTGGCAAGCACCTTGTGCTGGTAATCCGTCCACTTGGTAAAGCGCGAGAGGAACTCGTGCACGCGCTCGCTGTAGGTGTGGTAGATGTGCGGACCGTACTTGTGGACGAGGATGCCCTCGTCGTTCACGTAGTCGTAGGCGTTGCCCGCGATGTGCTCGCGGCGCTCGAGCACCGCGACGCGAAATCCAGCGCCCTCCGCCACACGGCGCGCGCATACCGAGCCGGCGTACCCGGCACCCACCACGATCATGTCGTACGCATCGGGGTTGAAGGTTGCCGGAAGACCGTTAGAGATCTGCATACATGCTCCTTGCAGGGTTTTTCTGACTGCGATCGATTGCCGATCCGTCAATTATCTAAGCGATTATAGCGCTCAGCGCCCTATAATGGTCATGCCACACAAGGAAAGCTCAACATGCCGCGGCAATGGAGGCAATCGCTCGGTTCGACGACCGAGACGGTGCCCGTCGTGGGTGCCGAGCCTGAAACTCGAGGAGAACTATGAGTGACTTCCTAGACCGCATGAAGCAGACGGCGAAGCAGGATCTGAAGACCATCGTGCTGCCCGAGGGCGAGGACCCGCGCACCATCGAGGCCGCCAAAAAGATCATTGCGGAGGGCCTGGCCAATATCGTGATCCTGGGCGACCCCGCCGAGATCGACGCGCCCGGCGCGCAGATCATCAACCCCAAGAGCCCCACGGCCCCCAAGCATGAGACCTATGCGCAGAAGTTCGCCGAGCTTCGCGCGAAGAAGGGGGTCACCATCGAGCAGGCCCGCGCGCAGATCATGGATAACACCTACTACGGCACCATGATGGTGAAGATGGGCGACGCCGACGGCCTCGTCTCGGGCGCGTGCCATTCTACCGCCGATACGCTGCGCCCCGCCCTTCAGATCCTGAAGACCGCCCCCGGCACCAAGCTCGTGAGCGCCTTCATGGTCATGTGCACCCAGACGCCGGACTTCGGCGCCAACGGCACCGTGATCTTCGCCGACTGCGGCCTCAACATCGCCCCCACCTCCGATGAGCTCTCCGAGATCGCCATCGCCTCCGCCCACTCCTGGAAGACCTTCATGGGCGAGGTCGAGCCCAAGGTAGCGCTCCTCTCCTATTCCACGATGGGGTCGGCTGGCGGCGATACCGCCAAGAAGGTGCAGGAAGCCGTTGCCTTCTGCAAGGAGAAGGCACCTGAGATCGCTATCGACGGAGACCTGCAGCTCGATGCCGCCATCGTTCCCAAGGTGGCCGAGCTCAAGGCCCCCGATTCGACGGTTGCCGGGTCGGCAAACGTGCTGGTGTTCCCCGATCTTGCCGCTGGCAACATCGGCTATAAGCTCGTGCAGCGCTTCGGCCAGGCCGAGGCCTACGGCCCCATCCTGCAGGGCATCGCCAAGCCGGTGAACGACCTCTCTCGCGGCTGCTCCGCCGACGACATCGTGGGCGTGGTGGCGATTACCTGCGTGCAGGCGCAGCTGAGCGCGTAGGCTCCCGACGCCCTCCCGGTGGTTGTCCGCTCGCTGGTCCTCGGAATTCGGCGCGCCGAATTCCTGCGGAATCGCTCGCAGACAACCACCGGGAGGGCTGCACCCACGACTCAGCGCTGTAGGGGTGAGAGACTGAGAGGGAGCTGGACCCTGCTTTTCAAGGCGGAGCCTTGAAAAGGGCGGGATCGTGCGTGGGTAACAAACCAGATTGTTGATGCAGAGCCTATGGACTTATGAGGCCGTATTTGGTTTTGATGCGCTCGATTTTCTGTTGCATGGGAACGCCGAGCACGAAGAGGAAAAAGACGCTCGCGGCTGCATGGACGAGGTCGAAGGGCAGTGCGCTCGCATAGCACGCGATGATCGCCGCCGGGGTGAGCGGCATGCCCATGATGAGAAGCGATCCCAGGTTGATCACGCCCCCATACAGCACAAACGTCGAAATGCCTCCATATACGCAAAGCGCACCGCGCGTAGGCTTGAGGGGCCCCTTGTAAAAGAGCAGGCCCGCAACGAAGCCCACGATGCCGAAGCAGAACATCTGCCATGGCGTATACGGGCCCTGTCCGAAGAAGAAGTTGGATACGAATCCGGCAACGGCGCCTACGAGAAAACCTGACTCCCCGCCAAAGCAGGCACCGGCTATCACCACGATAGCGCAGACCGGCTTGAACTGCGGCAGGAAGAAGAACGCGACGCGCCCCGCCACGGCAAGCGCCGAAAGGGTAGCCAGCACCACGAGCTCGCGCGCTTGGGAACGCCTGCGCTCGAATACCACGAAGAAGGGGATCATCGTACCCACGATGATGAGCAATGCAACGAGATAATAGAGGCGCCATTCAACATCGACGCCGGCCACGCTGAACGAGATGCCTGCCGTCTGCAGGCGAACGCCGCTCGCCAGCAAAAAGGCAAAAAGCGCAACGATGACGCCGAGCGCGACCAAGGTACGCCAGTTCCGCGGCGTCTTGCGCTCTTCTCGCCCCGATGGCGCCCCTATCGTATCTGACAAGCTCGAATCACATCCTCATCGATGATGGCGGCGGGCACGATACCGCGCGCCATGCGGTTCGCCGCGGTCGTGTAGAAGCTGTTGCCCGCGAAGAAGGATCGAGTCAGCGCCGTATGGACGATCTCGCCCGCGAACATCAGCGAGCATGCATCGGCATTCCGCGCACAGAACTCGATATCGTGAGAAACCATGATGATGGTTACCCCATCGTCTTGCAAGCAATGGATGATCTGGGCAAGCTTGCGCTTGAACGGAGCGTCAAGCCCCTTCGTGGGCTCGTCGAGCAAGAGCACGCGCGGGGCCTGGAGCAAGATCTTGGCGAGCGCGACGCGCTGCTGCTCCCCACCCGAGAGATCGAAGGGGTGTTTGTCAAGCAGGTGCTCGATCTCTACGAGCTCGCATACGCGGCGCACCTCTGCCGCTTGAGCCGTGGTATCCAGCGCCGGCGAGAGCATCTCCCCCACGTCGAACCCGACGGTCCGCTCAACGAAAAGCGCTTGGGGGTTCTGCGGCATCACGCCAAGCAGCCCCTTGTAGCGCTCCCGTGCAGGAATCTTGCGCACGGGGCGGCCGTCCACGAGCACCTTCCCCCGGTACGGGCGGTCGAGACCGGCAACGACCCCCAGCATCGTCGATTTACCGGCGCCGTTTGCCCCCACGATGCAATGCCAGGAGCCGCGATCCACCGCGAGCGTGCAGCCACGCAAAACGTCGTCTCTGCCCTTCTCGTACCGGAACCACACCTCCCTGAGCTCGACCATGGGGCGCTCCGAAGAACGACGCGGCGCTTCAGGGACCTCGACATCCCCATGAAGCTGATGCTGAACCAGCCACGACCGACCGTCGCGCACGGTAAGCGGCACGTGTTCGGAATCGCGAAGGGAAGCACCCTCCACCGCGGCGCACACCCGCGCGGCAGTCGGCATCGCCTGGAACATATCGCTACCCGCCGCGGCGAGCGCGCGGCAAACGGCACGCGGTTCGTCGTAGGCGAGCACGCGCCCGCCCTCAAGCGCAAGCACCCGGTCGGCCCACGGCAGTGCCTCCTCTAGCCGCTGCTCAGAGAGCACGACCGTCGTTCCAAGCTCCCTGTTGATTCGACGAAGCGTGTCGAAGAACTCCGTTGCCGCCATGGGGTCGAGCTGCGCAGTCGGCTCGTCGAGCACGATCAGACGAGGCTGGAGCACCATCACGGCGGCGAGATTCACAAGCTGCTTCTGCCCGCCCGATAAGCTCGATGCCTCCTCATCGAACCAGTCCTGGATTCCGAAGAAACTCGCCATCTCGGCGACGCGCAAGCGAATCTGGGGTCCCGGAACGCCAAGGTTTTCAAGCCCGAACGCAAGCTCATGGGCAACGGTATCGCAGACGAACTGGCTATCGGGGTCCTGGAGCACGAAGCCGATCTCGGCTGCCTGGCGGCGCTCGTCCACCTCTTCTATGGGAGTGCCGAAGAACGCAACACCACCCGTGCGCTCACCGTGGGGGGCGAGCGAAGCCTTCATATGACGAAGCAGGGTCGATTTGCCGGACCCAGAGCGGCCGCACACCACAACGAAGTCTCCTGAGGCAACCGAGAACCGCACATCGAGCAGTGCAGGCTCCTCGCAACCCGGATACGTGAACGTTAAGCCCGTGACATCGAGCGCGCCCATGCGAGCCCCTCCCAACAATCGAGAGCAAACGGAAGCAGGCAGAGCAGGCCCCAGACAGCGTACACGAAACCCTCCGGCGCGCCAGCAGCGGGAAGAACGATTGCCGGAAGGTACGAAACGGCTGTAGCTCCCGCCAGGGACCCCGCAAGCACGAGGGCCTCTGCAATCGCGATAATCGAGGCGACCACGCCGTCGCGCACGGTGAAACGGTACGCCGCGCAGCGCGTGCGCCCCGGCAAACCGTACCCGCGCGAACGCATGGAATCGGCAGCGTCGACGGAGCTCTCCAGCGCCCAGCTCGTCAAGATGGAGATGACCTTGAGGCCGCGGCGCGCCCGCTCCACGACGGTCCCCTCTCCCACGTCGCAGCCAACACCTCGCTGAGCGCGGATGATAGCATGGGCGCGGGCGCCCAGGTGCGGAACGAGCCGGACCACCATCGTGACGAGCAGGGCGAGCGAGGGCGCAATCCCGCCAAAGAGATAGAGCACCGCGTCGGAAGCCATTACCCTGTTACAGCAGTAGAACCACGTGATGACCGAGACGAACATACCGCCTGCGGCGAGACCGTAGGCAATCGACTCCAACGTGAGCGGCGCGCCGAGCACCGTGGCAAGCACGGTGTCCCCGGCATGGTTGACCACGGGATTGAGCACCGCGAACAGCACCAGCATGGGAACTGCCGCCGTGAGTACGAACCGGAGGGCGCGCCGCCGGCCAAGATAGAGCGCATATGCGGTTGCAGAGAGCAGCGAGATGGCCAGGCACACCGGATGCATGATGAACATACTCGACACGATGACGCCGGCAAAATAGAGCATGAGCACACCCGGGTGAAGCGTCGAAAACACGTCTCTCATTCCTGACCTCCCATCTCCGCATGATAGACAAGGGGTCTGCAAGCATAACGCATGCAGACCCCTGCAAACAATTCCATGAGCTCGCGCACGCCGAACGTTAACCGCTGGACGTCCTACGCGGCCGCCCTGTGAGATGTGCCGGCTAGCCCAGCAGCGCCTCGACGTCGAGGGCGATCATAAGCTCCTCGTTGGTGGGCACCACGAGCACCTTGACGGCAGAGTCGGGCGCAGAGATAACGCGCGCGTCGTCGGACTGGATCTCGTTGAGCTCGGGGTCGATCTTCACGCCCAGCCAGCCGAGCAGGTCGCAGACCTTGTAGCGGATCTCGGACGAGCCCTCGCCGGTACCCGCCGTGAAGGCGATCGTATCCATGCCCTGCATCGATGCGGCCATCTCGGCGATGAGCTGAGCGCAGCGATAGTTGTACATGGAGATGGCCATGATGCACTTCTCGTCGCCATCGTGCTCGGCGGCGCGAATATCGCGCGAATCGGAGGAAAGGCCCGAGACGGCGAGCAGGCCGGACTGCTTGTTCATCATGGTGTCGATCTCATCGATGGACATGCCGGCCTCGCGGTAGAGATAGAAGACCGTCGCAGGGTCGAGGGTGCCGCAGCGCGTTCCCATGATGAGGCCGTCGAGCGGGGTGAGGCCCATGGTGGTGTCCATGCAACGGCCGTCCTCGATGGCGCAAAGCGACGCTCCCGATCCCAAATGGCAGCTCACGAGCTTGCGGGTGGAACCGCCCGTGAACTCGTTGACCGTACGCCAGATATAGCGATGGCTCGTGCCGTGCGCGCCGTACTTGCGGATGTGGTACTTCTCAACCACATCGCGCGGAAGGGCGTAGCGCCATGCGTGCTCGGGCATGTTGTAGTGGAATGCGGTGTCCGGCACGATCACGTTGCCAAGCTCGGGATACATGTCGCGGCAGATCTCGATGACGTCGGCCTCCGCATAGTTGTGGAGCGGCGCGAGGGGCGCGACCTCGCGAACCTGGGCGAGCGTCTCGTCGGTCACGACAGCCGACTCGGGGAAGTACCAGCCGCCCTGGACCACGCGGTGGCCGATGCCCTCGATCTTGACGTCAACGCTTTTGAGCAGCTTGAAGATCTCCTGCAAAGCGGTGCGGTGATCCGGCAGCTCGACCGGGGTCTTGGCCTTGGGGCCACCATGCTCGCTATGGCCGATGAACGACCCATCGATTCCGATGCGCTCGGCGTTGCCCTTGGCAAACACCTCACGCGTCTTGGTATTGAGCAGCTGGTATTTAAGCGATGAGCTGCCTGCGTTGATAACGAGAACGTTCATGTGACTCCCTCTGGTCGGGCGGTTGGACCGCATATAGACGCTGCATAGGATTAATCATACCCCGAATCACCATCGGGGCGGCGGCTAGAGAAGCCCTTCGCCAAGCGGCTTTCCGCCGAGAACATGCATGTGGAAGTGCATGACCGTCTGCCCGGCATCCGCACCCTTGTTGGTAATGACACGGAAGCCGTCGGTAAGCCCCTTCACGCGCGCCACCTCATCGATGGCATGGGTCATGGCAGCGAGCGTTTCCGCCGGCACGCCGTCCGTGATATCCCGGTAGTGATCCTTGGGAATTACCAGCGTGTGCACGGGAGCCTGAGGAGAAAGGTCATCGAACGCGATGACCAGATCGTCCTCGTACACGATGGTCGAGGGAATCTCGTGGGACGCGATTTTGCAGAAGATGCAGTCGGTGTCGGTCAAAGCGAGCTCCTTTCGAAATGGGTCCCAGTGCGGCCCCGTTGCTCCCATTGTAGCGCGCCGCGCCTGCCTCGCAGGGCAAGCTAGAAGCTCAGCTTGTCGTCGATAGAAGCTGCGTCGGCGGGCACGAGGGTATCCGTGCCATCAACGTCCTGAAGAAGGATGGAGACCTTCTGCTCGGCCTCGCTCAAGCGGCTGCGAAGGCTCTTCAGCAACTCGACGCCGCGCGTATAGCTCTCAAGCGACTCCTCGAGCTCCATATCGCCGGACTCAAGGGAGCGAATGATTCGCTCGAGTTCCTGCGAAGCCTCTTTGTAGGTCAGCTCCTCGACCTTTTTCTGCTCTGCCATAGCCGTACCTTTCTATTCGTGCCGGGATGCCCGCGCATCGAGCATCTCCACCTTTGTTACCGATCCATACACGTCGCCGTCTGCCATGCGCACGCGAACAGGCGCACCCGGCTCAAACGAGGCGGCACTGGTGGCCACGCCAGATTCCCCGTAGGCGATGGCGTACCCGCGCGCAAGGACCTTGAGGGGTGAAAGCGCCTCGAGCGAAGCCGCGCTGGACGCAAGCTCTGCCGACCGTGCTCGCAGCAGGCTGCGGCCCTGATTGACCAGGCGTTCCGATGCGAGCGCAAGCGCATGGCCGCGCACCTCGAAGCCCGATGTGCTCGCAGCCAGGCGGTCGGCGGTCTGCGCGAGCTCGGCGCGCCGGCGCTCCACGATAGCTTGAGGGCTCTTGAGGCAGGGGCGCGATGCGGCCGCGTCGAGCGCGGCGCCGAGCCCCTTGAGCCGCGAGGCCATGGCGTTCGATATGCGCCCGTCCAGGCCCTCGATCTGCACGCGGGCGCCCTCGACCCTCGATGACGCCGCGAGCGCGAGACGATGCCCGCGCGACGAAAGGAGGTCCGCTAGGTCGCTCATGGCAGGGGCCACCGACTCCGCCGCAGCGGTGGGCGTCGAGCAGCGCCGGTCGCTCACCATATCGCAGATCGAGGTATCCGGCTCGTGCCCGATGCCCGTCACAACCGGAACGGGACACGACGCCACCGCACGCGCGAGCGCCTCGTCGTTGAAGGTCATGAGGTCCTCGTAGGATCCGCCGCCGCGAACGAGCAGGATGCAATCGGGGGCGGGCCTCATGGCCGCCGCGCGCCCTAGGCCCGATATGAGCTCGGCAGGCGCCCCCTCACCTTGGACCTTGGCTCCGACGCACACAAGCTCCACCAACGGGTTGCGCCGACGGAGCGTGCGCTTCACGTCGTCGATCACCGCCCCCGAAAGCGACGTGACCACGGCCACGCGCGTGCAGAACGCAGGGATGGGGCGCTTGCGGGCCTCGTCCATAAGGCCTTCGCGGCGAAGCTTCTCGGCAAGCGCAGCCACCTGCTGACGCAGCAGCCCCTCCCCCGCCAGCGAGAACGTCTTTGCCACGAAGCTCATGCGCCCCGTGGGCTTGTACAGGTTGAAGTTGCCCGTGAACTGGACCTGCATGCCGTCGCGCAGGTCGAAGGACCGCTTCCCGTACACACCGCGCCAGATGATGCAGTCGACCGCCGCACCGTCATCCTTGATCTGGAAATAGCAGTGACCGCTTCGTGCGTTAGGGCCGCGAAACCCCGTGACCTCACCTATGACGGTTAGCGTCGGCAGCGCGTCAAGCGCGCCGGCAGCAAGCTCGACGGCCTGCGATACCGAGAGCGCCTCATCGTCGCGGCTGGCGGCAGCTGGGGTATCCGGGCCCTCCCACGGAAAGCCCCCCTG
>NZ_CEWCAA010000032.1:0-25286 GCF_982429025.1 Enorma sp. | reverse complement strand
ATCCTACGACGAAGAACATAACGGCCACCGTGCGAGATCCGTCCAACGTGCTACAATAGCTCCACACGGGCCGTTAGCTCAGCTGGCAGAGCAGGGGACTTTTAATCCCAAGGTCTAGGGTTCGAACCCCTAACGGCCCACCCGCGCTTGCCAACGCCTCCGTTCATGGAGGCGTTTTTAGTTTAATCCCCTTATTTGCCACGCCTCATCTTTGGGCGCGCTTTGGACGAACGCGGCCATTTCCGGGCAATATCTCACCGCTTTTAGCTACACATATGGCGAGCTGTCGCCCGAATACATCTGCAGCGTCCAAAAAAGCGCCCGAAACCCACGCGGCGCTCGCTCGCCTGCTATAAGGACGGAAGCGACTCGTGGTCGAAAACGCCGACCATGCGAATCACCCTGCGCTGCTCGCGCTTGAGGTAGACAACGAGCACGTCATCGTCAAAGACGTGAAACTTGTAATGCAGTCCATCATTGAACGGAGACTTCTCGAGCATATGCTGTGCCCAACCGCTCTCGTCAACGTATCCATGTTGAGCAAGCTCAGCGATACACGCCTTTATGATGCGGATGATCTCAGCAAACTGCTCGCGCGTATATTTGGGGCGGAGCGGTGTGAGCGTATTCCAGAAGTCGCGCCCCGCTCGGACTTCATATGCCGAGCCTCTCATTGCCCAACCTCTTCGGCTGTGATGCCCCAAGTATCCAGAAGATCGTCAGGGACCCTAGCTGGGTCGTCTTGTGCGTCGTCTGGAATGATCCCATACTCCTTCGCCTCCTCCCGCACCATGGCTCTGCGCACTTCATCGGAGTACGCCCGGCCGCCCTTGCCGAGAAAGAGGCCATCAAAGGGACTCACACCGGTGTTCGCCACCTGCGTGACCATAACCCGCACCGCCATCGCCGAAGTAAGCCCGCTCCGAGCAAAAACCTCATCGGCGCGCTTCTTAACATCATCATCGATGGTTGTCTGAAGAAGTGCCATGCGACCACCTCCGTGAAATATGGGATTCACTTGTAATTCCATATTACCCAAATCGTCGAGCAATACCCACTCTTCATGGACCTCCACTGCAGCTCTCACGCTGTCGAAACGGTGGCCCTACGTTCATAGGACACAACCTCGAAAGAGATTGAGCGCGTTAAAAATCTATCGGCGCTCTCGTGTAATGCGCCCCATCTTCGGGCGAATTCTGGACGCATGCGACGTCTTCGGGCGGGATTCGGACATATTCGAGGCCCATTCTGGCGAAATGTCGCCCGAAGTCGATTGCAGCGTCCGAATCACGCCCGGAGATCGGAGGTGTCCAAATCCCGCCCGATAACGCCCTTGGAGCTCAGATGTCGCCCGAACCGTTCACAGCGCATGAATCTCGCCCAGAAGCGACGGGCACTCAGAGACAACCGTCATCGCGCATGCAGTTCAGGCAGGGCAACTTAGACAGAGCAACTCAAACAGGGCAGCTCAAGCAAACCGCGCCGTTACCGCTCCGTTACCGAAGATGCTACTCCCAGCTCCACTGGCCGTTAACGAACACCGGCACCTCGCTGCCATCAGGCATGATGCCCGTGATATTGAGGTCGTCCGCACCGATCATGAAGTCCACGTGAGTGGTCGAGGCGTTCACCCCGCACGCGCGCAACTCATCGGGCGTCATCTCGTAACCACCGGCGTAGCACTCGGGGAATCCCACGCCCAGCGCCAAGTGGCAGCTCGCGTTTTCGTCGTAGAGCGTGTCGTAGAACAGCGTCTCGCTCTCGCGTATGGGCGTGTTCTTCGAAATGAGCGCAACCTCGCCCAGGCGGCGGGCGCCCTCGTCGGTGTCGAGGATGCTCTGCAACACGTCGGCGCCAATCCGCGCACCGCAATCGACCACGCGGCCACCCTCAAAACGCAGCCAGAAGTCATCCACCTTGTTGCCTGCATGGATAAGCGGAAGCGCAGAGTACACAATGCCGTCGGCATGCTCGCGATGCGGAGAGGTAAAGACCTCCTCGGTAGGGATGTTGGGGAAGAACGGGTGCCCGTCCGGCGTCTCGCTGCGCCCTCCCGCCCAGATATGGCGGTCGGTAAGCCCAACGGTAAGATTTGTGCCATTCGCAGACTCATAGCGCAGCGCCGAGAAATGGTGCTCGTTCAAAAACCGCAGGTTCTTCTCGAACGTCGCGTCGTGCAGCTCCCACGCGCTCTCTGGATCTTCCCCATCCGCGCGCGAAACCGAGAGAATGGCGCACCATAGCTTATAGACGGCCACCTCTTCCGGCACATCGGGAAACACGTGACGTGCCCACGACGCAACCGGAGCGCCCGCGATGCACCACGGATTAATATTGAAGTCCAGCCCCCGGCGGAAGCGCTGGCACTGCGTGTTGCGCGTACGGCTCGCGGCAGTCGGCTTCGCCGGATCGATGCCCTTAAGCGCCTCGGGGTCGGAGCCCTCTACGAACACGAAGCATGCACCGGCCTCGGCGAGCGTCTCGTACTGGGTCCGCTGCCACTCCGGCATCTGCTCGAAATACGAAAGCTCATTGTTCTCATAGGTGAGCCGCGTCACCGCGTCGTCGCTCCACACCACCGTGACGTGCCCGGCACCAGCCTCGTAAGCGCACCTCACCAGCGTGCGCGCGAACTCAGCCGTCTCGACCGGAGACATGATCACCAGTTCCTGCCCCGGCTTAACATGAACGCCCTTGCGAACGATAAGGCTTGCGTACCGCTCGATCTGCGGCGCCAAGGAACGCATGCCGGCCTTGGCATCCTCAACCGTGAGCGCTGCTTTGATCATGATCGTTACTCCGTTTCTCTGGGCAAAGCAACAGCCAGACCAAAACGCACCACTTGGAAGGGACGCTCGGCCTGGCTGCTATGAGATAAACAATATCAAATTAGCGGCGGGAACGATGGTTCTTCTTAGGCCCGCGCTTCTTCTGAACGGGCTCCTCAGTCGGCTTGTCGTCCTCAGCCTTCTTGGAGTCCTTCTTATCCTTGGTGTCGGCATCCTCAAGAATCTCGAGCACCCTGCGGTCGGTCATGCCCGCCACCTGCGCCTTATAGAAGTTGCGGATGGGGCGAATCTTCACCATGTCGAAGATGAAGGCGCCGATCACAAAGCCGTAGGCAAGAACGAGGCCTACGATCTGCAGCACTCCGGTCACGTTCTCGGGAAGCGAGCTAAGCACACCCATGAGCAGGAACCACACCAGGAAGATAGCAACCACGCCGATAGCCATGAGCACCCAGAAGATGCGGCGCTTGGAGCGGTACTCCGCATCGTTCTTCATGAGGATGTTGGCCGCGGAGTACATGCGGTCTTCCTTGATGCGCAGCTCTTGCTTGCGCGCCTTTTTCTCCTCTTTGGAAAGGCCCTCGAGCGACTCTCCCTGCTCGGCCTCGCGGCGACGAGCTTTCGCGCTCGCGGGCACGACGCGTACCGAGCTCGCCGCAGCGCGCGCGGGCTTCGCCGAGGCCGCCGACTTACGGGACGCGCCCGCGTACTCGCGGTTCTGCACACGCTTGTTGTTAGCGCTCCTGATACTCACTTATGCGTTTCCCTTCATGCTTTCGAATGCGGTACCCGTGATGATCTGATACGCCTCGCGATAGCGCGCAGACGTGCCGTCGATCACCTCGGCGGGCAGATGGGGCACCTCGCCCGTCATATCCCAATGGGCGCGCAGCCAATCGCGCACGTACTGCTTGTCGTAGCTCGGCTGAACCTTGCCCTCCTCATAGGAGTCTGCCGGCCAGAAACGGCTCGAATCGGGCGTGAGGCACTCGTCGATGAGCGTAACCTTGCCGTCGATGACACCGAACTCGAACTTCGTATCGGCGATGATGATGCCGCGCGTGGCAGCATACTCGGAGGCGGCGGTGTAGATCTTCAGCGACAGATCGCGAATCTGCTCGGCAATCTCGGCGCCCACGATCTCTACCGTGCGGTCGAACGAGATGTTCTCGTCATGGTCGCCGATGGCAGCCTTGGTGGACGGGGTGAAGATGGGCTCAGGGAGCTTGGATGCCTCGGTGAGGCCGTCGGGCAGCTTGATGCCGCACACGGTGCCGTCCTCGTCGTAGGTCTTCTTGCCCGAGCCGGTGAGGTAACCGCGCACGATGCACTCGACGGGGATGGTCTCCGCGCGGCGCACCAGCATGGCCCGGCCAGCTAGGTAGTCGCGATACTCGGCAAACTCCTCCGGGAAATCCGCGGGATCGATCGACACCAGATGGTTTGGAACGATATCGGCGAATTTCTCAAACCAGAAGGCCGAGATGCGGTTGAGCACCTCGCCCTTGAAGGGAATCTCGTCCGGCAGGATGTAGTCGAAAGCCGAGATGCGGTCGGTTGCGACCATAAGCAGGTTGTCTCCAGCCTGATAGATATCGCGAACCTTGCCGCGGGAATCCGGACGGCGCTCCATGTTGGCCACGTGAGTCATCTCCTCAAAGACGATTGCGTTGCATTGCCTGCGCCACGATGCCCCAGCACATGGGCACGGCGCAGCCTAGTGTTCTATTGTAGAGGATGAAGGTTCTGCCGTGTGCTCACGGGGCAGATGAATCGTAAACGTCGTACCTTTTCCAAGTTCAGATTCGACCGAGATGTAGCCGTGGTGGCGCTCGACGATCTGCTTTGTGACCGAAAGGCCAACGCCCAGGCCGCCCGCCTCGCGAGCGCGGCTCGCATCGGCCCGCCAGAAGCGGCCGAAGATGCGCGAAAGGTCCTCTTTCGCGATGCCGATGCCGGTATCGGACACGATGATCTGCACGTTGCGACGAGAGGTGCGCACCGAGACCACGACCCAGCCGCCCTCGGGCGTGTAGCGCATGGCGTTGCTCATGAGGTTGACCACCGCCTGCGTGACCATATCGGGATCGGCCTCGATGCCCGAGGGGCGGCCCTGCGTGTCGTCCGAGAAGCGGAGGCGCAGGTCGTGGTCGTTGAAGAGCTGCTGCTGGCTGTCGACGATGCGGCGCACGAAGCGCACCGTGTCGATCTGCTCGAGCTTGAGCGGCGCCGTGCGGTTCTCCATGCGCGAGAGGTCGAGCATCTGCTGCACGAGGCGGGAGAGGCGGCGGGTCTCGGAGGCGACCGTCTCCAGGTGCTCGTCGTCGGCGGGAAGCACGCCGTCCTGCATGGCCTCGACCGTAGTGAGCATGGCCATAAGCGGCGTGCGCAGCTCGTGCGCAACATCCGAGGTGATGCGGCGCTCGTGCTTGAGGTCCTTCTCGAGCGAGGTCGCCATCTCGTCGAAGGTCTCGCCAAGGCGGTCGATCTCGTCATCGCCCTTGAGGCCGGTACGTGCCGAAAGATCGCCGTCACGGATCTGCTTCGCCGTGCCGGTAATACGACGGAGCGGGTTGGTGAGCATGCGCGACACGAGGATGCCGATGATCACCGAGATGGCCACCGCGATGATCGAGGCGAGGAACATCGCGTTGAAGGTGCGGTCGCGAAACGCCGTGTCCGCCTTGCTGAGCAGCGCGTCCGAACCGAACACCCACAGGCGCACCTGCCCAACCACCGTGCCATCGGTAAGCGTGATGTCGCGGGTAACCGAAGCGGCCGCGTCGGTCGGGGCGCTCGAGATAAGGCTATGGGAACTTGGCTCGCTGCTACCCTGAGCTGAGCCGACCATCGCCGCAGCCGGCCAGGAATCGTCGTAGATGATCGTGCCCTCGGCATCGACCACCTGCAACCCGATATCGTCGCTCGAGAGCGTTGAATCGGCAACCGACGCCAGGTACGACGTGCTCCACTTCCCATTCAGCTCGTACTCTTGGGCGAGGCGCTGCGCCGTGCTCTGCGCGATATCCGTCATGTTCGCGCGCGTGTAATCCGAGAACACGCCGCTCCACACCACGGCGACCACACCAACGAGCACCAGCACGGTCATGACGGAGGTGAGCGCGAACGAGGAAGCCATGCGCGTGGCATAGCTCATGCCCGAGCGCGTATCGGAACGAGGCGTGTTCCAGCTCGCGCGGGAACTCGCCTCGTCTTGCTGCTTATGCTTTTGTCCGATTTCGACGCGAGCGGGGAACATGGCGCTAAACAGCCGCAGAAGCTACTTGGCTTCGGCCTTGTTGTCAGCGGGCTGCTGCGGCGCCTCGAAGCGGTATCCCACACCATGCACGGTGTAGAGCCACTTGGGGTGCTTGGGGTCGTCTCCCAGCTTGGCGCGAAGATTCTTCACATGGGAATCGATGGTGCGCTCATAGCCCTCGAAATCGTAGCCGAGCACCTTCTCCACGAGCTCCATGCGGTTGTACACGCGGCCAGGATGGCGCGCGAGGGTGGTAAGCAGCTTGAACTCAGAAGCGGTGAGGTCAACCTCCTTGCCCTCGACAAGAATCTTATGACCGGAGATATCGATGACGAGATCGCCAAAATCGAGCACCTCAACCTGCGGTTCATCTGTTAGATGCGTGCGGCGGAACAGCGCGCGGACGCGGGCGACGAGCTCGCGGGGGCTGAACGGCTTGATGAGGTAGTCGTCGGCACCGAGCTCGAGACCGATGATGCGGTCCTCAACCTCGCCCTTCGCGGTAAGCATGATGATCGGCACATCCGACGTGTCGCGGATGGCGCGGCAAACGCGCTCGCCCGAGAGCTTGGGAAGCATGAGGTCGAGCACGATGAGGTCGAACTGATGCTTCTCGAACTCCTCGACCGCAGACTGCCCGTCGCCAACGCCGACGACCCAGTAGCCCTCGCGCTCCAGGTAAGCCGCGACGGCATCGCGAATAGCCTTCTCATCCTCAACGAGCAGGATCCTTCTTGCATCCGAAGCCATATCGAGGCTCCCTTCTCAATCTGTAAAGAACCATCACATTGTATCGCACGCAGCGATACACTGGGCAACGGGAACGTTCGCCGGGCGATTCGCACCGGCCGGCGGAGCTCCATTGATTGATTATTACCCGACCAGCCGTTTTCTATCCGGAGGGCACATGTCTTACCGAATTCGCACCGCCACGCCCGCTGATGCAGCCGCGCTCCTTGCCATCTACGCACCGTACGTGACCGATACGTCCGTGAGCTTCGAGCTCGAGGTGCCCACGGTCGAGGAGTTCGGTCAACGCATCCAGGTGACGCTCGATCGAGCTGCCTATCTCGTGGCAGAGGACTCAGATAGCGGCGCTGTTGCTGGCTACGCTTACAACGGATCATTCCGCTCGCGCCCTGCATACGACTGGGCGTCCGAGATTTCAATCTATCTAGCCCCCGAGCATCAGGGGCACGGGCTCGGCTCGGCGCTGCTCGATGCCCTCGAAGAACTCATGCGTCTTCAGGGCATTCGCATGAGCGAAGCGTGCATCACGTCTTCAAATACCGGGTCGATCGCTTTTCATGAGCGGCACGGTTATCGCGTGTGCGGCGAGCATACCGCCTGTGGGTTCAAGCTGGGGCAATGGCTTTCCGTCACCTGGATGGAAAAGCAGCTGCTGCCGCTCGATGCCGCACCCGAGCCCCCGCATGGCTTGAGCGCCGCGGAGATTGAACCCGTGCTTGCAGCCGCGAACGCTCGCCTGAGCGCAAAGTGACGCTTCGTTATCGGGCGGGATGCGGACACTGCAGCGTTCTCGGGCAACATTCGGACATCCACCGCGTTCTCGGGCGTGTTTGGTACGCTCAAGGCGCTGAATGCGTCCAATTGTCGCCCGACAATCAATCGAGCGTCCAGATGTCGTCCGAGAACGAGGTGAACGTCCGAATCCCGCCCGAGAACATCACGGGTGTCCGATTGTTGCCCGAGAACACGGGAGGAAGATGCAGAGCTCACCCCGATGCAGAGCGCAACCTCGCTACTGAGCCCGCCTCGACGCAACGCGCCAAAACGGATCGTCACATTCGATTAGATTGAAAACACGCGGGCGGTAACGCTCGCCGGCACACCGGTGTCATCACGCACCGTGGCGAAGGTTAGGAACTGGGAGCTCGCTCCCTCTGTCGCTGGGAAATCGCCGTAATCAATCGAGCGGTCAGGCGAGGTCAATACCGCATAGCTCTGCGCCTCGGTATCGATCACGAAGTGCGATGCCTGGGATTTCACCAGATATCGAGACCCGTTGCCCGCGACCTGAGCCAAAGGTTCGCGGCGCAGGTAGAGATAGGGACCGCCCTCTTTTCCTATGAACGTCCCCATATTTCCCAAGCTCCCCACCCCCGAGTAGCTCGCCTCGATCGAGAAGACGAACTGGTCGTTCATGTAGGTCGCATCGAACGGCGATACCGTCCGGGGCAAAACGAGCTGATCGATCTGGTCATACGAACTCGACGTGATGTCTACCGCGGTCATGCCATAGTACACGCCGCTTCCCTCGCGCACGCGCGGCGCAATGGTAAGCACCGACCCCGAGACGCGGGGAGTCGTGGCGAAACGGCCGTGCGATTCGTAAATCTCCTGACCCTCGCTTGACCCCACGGTCCAGATATAGCAATGCGAGTACTCCGTTGTTCGATTACCGCTTGCAAGCGGCATCTTCTGCCAGATGACGCTCGAATTCCACACGGTAAAGCGCGGCGGTTCCCAATCGCTATCGCCTGAGTCCAGCTGAACAGGGCTGCCGTAGAGCGCGCCGTTGGAGAGGCCCTGGCCAAGCAGAACCCACGAGCCATCGGTGTAGTTTATCTCGATCCACGCGTACACCTGGTCCGAGCAGCGCACGTCGAAGAAGCTGTAAGACGCTCCCAAACTTGCGACATCTAATAGTGTGGTGAGGTTGCCGCTCGACAGGCTGAGCACGCCAACCGTATTGACGCTCGTCGCCGACTCCGGCGTGAGCATCGCCGCGGCCCAGGTATTGCCACCGTTGTGGAAAAGCATGGTTCCCAAGGGGAGAGACCACGTCGACGACGCGCTCAAGCTGTTGCTTACGTTTTCGTAGTCGCCGTCCAGCACCGCGACAATCTGCGAGCTATCGGTTACAACCTGCGGTTCCCCGTCTTCTTGCTGGGAATCTCCGCCCGATGAACAAGAGGAGAGCGCGATAGCCGCCATGCCCGCTCCCGCAGCAGCAACGGTTCCCTGCACGAAGCGTCGGCGAGTAACCCCTCCCTGCGGGCGGCCTTCCCCCGCGCCACTGCGACCGCGTGCGCCCCGCGCCCGATCAAACAAGTTATCCAACGTACGGAACATGCAACTCTCCAGCTCGTCGTCCTGTTTTGCTGCGATTACGCACGAGCCTCGGCCTGGGCGGCATCGAGGGCGCAGCAGAGCTGGTCGGCACACGAGGTCTTACGCGGACCGCACGTGTTGCCGCGAAGGATCTGCGTCACGTGCTCGACCGGCTGGCCCGCAACGAGCTTCGAGATTGCCTTGAGGTTTCCGTTGCAACCTCCGGTGAACTCGATCTGCTCGATCGTCTCGCCTGCATCGTCGAGCTCTACGTGAATGTTCTTGGAGCACACGCCCCGCGGCGTGAAGTCAATCGCGACCATGCGACCCTCTTTCCATCTCATAGCAGCCGTACTCGCCGGCAGCGTAGAATTCCCCGCATCGATTATCCCCGCGATGCATTAGATAAATCTTGGGGATGTCGTTGCACCATATCATCAATTTCGACCCGGTATTTTACGGGGAACGCAGGCATCTGAGAGATCTGTACCCGCACTACCTGCGCAAACGTCTTAACATAGCGCTCGCCTACCCAGGCTCATCCATAAACACCGGGTCGAAATTGCACAAAGAATTGCACAAAGTACCCCACGAAAGCGCGAAAGCCCCCGAAATGGGGGCATTTGGCACTATGCGCTGAAGTCAAGCTCCTCAAGCCGGTCGAAAACGCGGTCAATGCGCGTGAGGAAGTCCCACGGGTCGAAGATCTCATCCAGCTTCTCGGACGGCACCGTGCAGCGCGGGTCGGCCTCGAGCTTCTCGCGGAAGGTGGTGCCGGCCTGGCACTGCTGCACCTCGCGCCACGTAGCCATGGCGTTCTCCTGCACGATGGCGTAGGCCTCCTCGCGCGTGATACCGGTGTCCACGAGCGCCAACAGCACCTTCGAGGAGAAGATGAGGCCGCGGGTCTTGTAGAGGTTGGCCTTCATCTGCTCAGGGTACAGGATAAGGCCGTCCACGATGCGGATGAGGCACTGGAACATGTGGTCCAACGCGATGAAGCTGTCAGCCTGCGCCACGCGCTCGGCAGAGCTGTGGCTGATGTCGCGCTCGTGCCAGAGCGCCACGTTATCGAAGGCCACCTGCGCGTTGGCCTTCACCACGCGCGAGAGGCCGCAGACCTTCTCCAGCGTGATGGGGTTACGCTTGTGCGGCATGGCAGAACTGCCCTTCTGCCCCTTCTTGAACGGCTCCTCGGCCTCGAGGGTGTCGGTCTTCTGGAGGTTGCGGATCTCTGTGGCGATGCGCTCGCAGGTAGCGGCGGTGGTGGCGAGGACACCCGCCAGGTAGGCGTGGTGGTCGCGGCTGATGACCTGCGTGGACAGCGGGTCGTGCACAAGGCCCAGGTGCTCGCAGACGTACTCCTCCACGAAGGGGTCGATGGAGCTGTAGGTGCCAACCGCGCCGGAGATGGCGCCGAAGGCCACGTTCGCGCGGGCGTCGATAAGGCGGTCCAGGTCGCGACGAAGCTCCCAGGCCCAGCTGCCGAACTTCATGCCGAAGGTCATGGGCTCAGCGTGGATGCCGTGGGTGCGGCCCACGCAAAGGGTGTTGCGCTCCTCGAAGGCGCGGCGCTTACAGATTTCGCCGAGCTTACGACAGTCATCGATGAGGATGTCGGTCGCCTGGACGAGCTGGTAGCAGAGCGCGGTGTCGCCCAGGTCAGAGCTGGTCATACCGTAGTGCACCCAGCGGCTGGGCTTGGGCTCGCCCTCGGGAATGTCCTTGTCGATGTACTCGCCCATGTTGGTGAGGAAGGCGATGACGTCATGGTTGGTGACGGCCTCGATGGCGTCGACCTCCTCCTTGCTGAAGGAAGCGTGCTCGCGGATGTAGGCGGCCTCATCCTTGGTGATGCCGATCTTGCCCATCTCGGCGTGAGCCTCGCAGGCGAGCACCTCGATCTCCTGCCAGATGGCGTACTTGTTCTCGAGCGAGAAGATGTGGCCCATCTCCGGGCGGGTATAACGGTCGATCATGCGAGCTCCTTCGATTGGGCTGCTGGCAGGTTATGCCGCAGCGATGCGCTGCAGCCAGATACACCTATTGTACGGGTTCGCGCGGCAGGGCGGCTCGCAGGGCGCCTCAGTTCAAATGACGGGCACGATTTTGCGCGGAACGGGCACTCACGAGCCTTGGAAATCAAAAACTTTCGGTTTTACACGGTTATATCGCGATGCACCGAGTAGCCAGAATTATCCGCGCAACAAAACCGCAGTTAACAAGCGCACCGTAGTTCGGTCTACTCGGCATGCTGCGATATAACCGTGTAAAACCGAAAGTTTTGTTAGGCAAGCTCTTTTCCGGGAGTGGGAAAGCGGGTTCCGGACCACAAATCCCGTGCAACATGTCCCGCTATCCCGCAGGCGTCCCCACTCCACATGTGTGCAAGGCAGCGTCAGTTAGCATCAGTTGATATTAATTCGCGTTACGACGCAAACGCGGGATTTGCCTCGCGGATGAGATGGGGAAACCGCTCTTTGAGTAGGGTGAATGCCGTTTGCACTTCCTCGGGAATGTCAACATGCGCAATGTAGCCGGCACCATGCGGGCCGTAGCCCGCGGCGTCGTCGGTCAGACGCGGGATCTCGCCCATGAGCAGGCTCACATAGCGCTCCATGTCCCACATGCCCCAGGGTTCGTGCTCAAAGGAAAGACCAAGCGGGGAAGTTAGGGGCTCCGCCGGTACGACCGCCGCCCGATACGTCGCAAAGTTGACGACCCTGAGCTCGGGCGCATGTAGCCTCATGCTGGCACCAATCAGCATCGCCCGGAACGGAGGCGCTCAACCTGTTCGCTCATACAATCTTTGAGTATTTGTCTTAGCCCCAGGCGAGGGACACCACTCCCCGAACAGAGACAGGGGAACCGCGCGCTGCCTGCACCCGGCCAAGCTATCAGCCTCGACTTGTTGGCGTCACGCCAAAATGAGAGCTGGGATCGCGAACACGGCTTTTTTCAATCTGCCAAAGCGAATACGAGCGGATTTCATGCTGATTGGGGAGAGTCGCTGATAGCGTTCTTGCTCGCGTAATTGACGCGGGTTATACTACTCCGTACGCCGTTCGCGGCAGACATACGCGGGCATCGCCAAGTGGTAAGGCATCAGCTTCCCAAGCTGACACTCGCGGGTTCGAGTCCCGTTGCCCGCTCCATGAATGAAAGGGGTCCCAGCAATGGGGCCCTTCTTTGTTTGGGCATGCTACACGGACTCGAACCGAGAGGTCGCGAGACTGAGGAAATGCATGAGCATTTCCCAGCGAGCGTGCGAGGGTGCAAGGCGCCCGAAGCTGCGGATTCGCGAAGCGAATACGCGAGTCCCGTTGCCCGCTCCAGAAACGTACAGGTCTCCAGCAATGGAGGCTTTTTCTGTCTGAGCACACCACGCAGAACACCTTCAACCGTCGGTTTAATCACGATACAGCGAAACATCGCAGGTATCCGTGCATGCCAACCCGGTTCAAGGTATCATTGCCCCATTAGGGCCATTTCGATTTCCTCTTTTCTACACCCCACTTCACATGAGGAGAACCATGAATTCATCGCAGGCGACCGGGCGCGCATCCGAGCTGCCCGACTACGGCCTTCCCGGCAACGACCTCAACCCCAACACCCCCACACCCGATCAGCAGAAAAAAGTCCCGTTCGTTATCAAAGTCTACGGGCTGCTCTGCATGATCGACGGCATCGTCACCCTTCCCGTAGTCGCCATCTTCCTTGGCATGATCGCCTGGGCCCTCGGCGCCAACCCCGAGGCAATTTCAATCGGCACGGACCCAACGCTTCCCGTCATCATCGTCGCGCTGAGCATCGTGGTCACGGTTGTCAACTCGGTGGGCCTCATCGTGTTCGGCCGTTCCCTCCTCAAGAATCGCCGCCGTCACGCCGGGCGCTGGTCGTATCTGCTGCTTGCAACCACCTTCGTGCAGTTGCTCTTCAACGTGATGCTGTCCGGCATTGGAACCAATCTCATCTCGGGCATCATCCAGTTCTTCATTCTGCTCGCACTCTCCATCACGATCGACCCGTCGCTTCGAGAAGAGCGCATGCTCCAGCGCCGTCTGCGCGACCTCACAGATCAAGAAGCGGCCGAAGAGGGCATGCTCGGGCGCGACCTCGAAGGCAAGGGCTACATTCAGCTCAACTTCTTCAATTTGTTCTGGGTCTTCATGGTGTGCTGCGTCCTCGGACTCATCATTGAGGTCATCTATCACATGGTCGTGGTTGATCCCGGTGTATATCAAGACCGCGCGGGGCTCCTCTTCGGGCCCTTCTCACCCATATATGGCTGCGGGGCCGTGCTGCTCACCATTGCGCTCAACCGCTTCTACAAGGCAAACCCCATCATCATCTTCATTGTGTCCGCCATCATCGGCGGCGTGTTCGAGGCGTTCGTAAGCTGGTTTATGCAGACGGCCTTCGGCGCCGTTGCCTGGGACTACACCGGAATGACGCTCTTCGGCATCCCCGACCCCATCGCCATCGTATTTCAGGGGCGCACCAGCACCCCGTTCATGTGCATGTGGGGCGCGCTTGGCTTCGTATGGATCAAGCTCTGCTTGCCGTGGCTCCTGAAGCTCATCAACATGATTCCATGGAAGCTGCGCTACTCACTCACCACCGTGTGCGCGGTGCTCATGCTCGTCAACGCCGTCATGACGCTTCAGGCGCTCGACTGCTGGTTCGAACGCGTCTCGGGCACCTCTGCCAGCACGCCCGTGGAAGAGTTTTATGCAGAGCACTTCGATAATGCCTATATGGCTAATCGCTTCCAGAGCATGACCATCCACCCCGAAGATACGAGCCGTGTGGACGACACCGCCTTTGCAGATGCCATGGCGCCCGAGTCCGACACGGGCACGGCGGGGAGCGCAGCCGCGGCGAGATGAATCATTACCACCCAAAGCGCCGCCGCGGGAAGCACGGGCGGCGCTTTGGGTGCATAGCCATACTCGTTTGCTATGTAGAAGAAACGTTGCCGGGCGGGCTTGCGCGACACCTCGGCGCGGCGTTACGCCTCGGCCATCTCCTGCTTCATCTTGGCAATGACATCGCGGTACTCGGGCATGGTGGCACCGAGAATCTGCGTGGCGTAGATGGCGGCGTTCTTGGCACCGTTGATGGCGACGCACGCAACCGGAACACCAGAAGGCATCTGCACCATGGAGAGCAGGGAATCGAGCCCGCCGAGGTCGCTCGTCTTCATGGGGACGCCAATCACGGGAAGCGGCGTGAAGGCGGCAACCACGCCGCCCAGGTGCGCGGCCTTGCCCGCAGCAGCGATGATAACCTTGAGCCCGCGCTCATGGGCAGTTCCCGCCCACTCATGCACCTTATCGGGGTTGCGGTGCGCGCTCGCGATTACCAGCTCGTACGGAACGCCAAGCTCCTCGAGTTCCTTCGTGCACCCCTCCATGGTAGGAAGGTCCGACTTCGACCCCATGATGATGCCGACAAGCGGCGCCTTCTCCTGATCTGCCATGCTTTCTCCTCAATATCCGTTAACGCGGCCTAGCGGCCAAATGCTACGTAGCCAGTATAGCCCGATAGATGAAATAACGGCGCGCATCCTGACGCGGTTCTGTACATACGAGACGTTTTGGGTACTATTACTATCCAGTTTTGGGTAGGTATCCCAAGCGAATACGGGTACACCGTTGGCAGCTTCCCAACACCATTGCCAACCCGGATGTCCCGAGCAACGCAGGTGCGCAGAAACGCCAGCCTGCAATCGGCAGCAAGGAGGTGCCATAATGATTCGCGTAGACATCGAGACCATCATCATGGCCTCCGGCCCGGTTCCATCGGTCATCGTTCTGCGTGAGCGCGGAAACGGCGAGAGCGCCGACGCACCGTCGCGCTCGCTTTCCATACAGACGGGGTCCGTCGAGGCGGCGGCAATCAGCCGCGGAATCGACAACTCCCAGAACAACGGTCGCCCCATCACGCACGACCTGTTCATCGAGACGCTTCGTCAACTTAACGTGAAGCTTGAGCGGGTTGAAATCAACCGCGTTGATGCGCCCGTCTTCTTCGCCCGGCTCGTGCTTGTGCGCGAAGGTGCGGACGAGCAGATCGAAGAGCTTGCCATCGACGCGCGGCCCAGCGATGCGCTCGCTCTCGCTGTGCGTTCGAACGCGCCCGTCTTCGTTGAGGACGATGTCATGAACCGCGCCGGCACTATCTCGTATCGCACGGCTCAACAAAACGGCGAGGATGAGTTCAAGCAGTTCGATCAGTTCGTGCAGACGCTCTCACCGGATGATTTCTAGATTGCGCGCAGCGCGTCGAGGCGGCTGGGCGCGCTCGTTCCAGTTTTGGGAACATCTATTCTGCGATACCGTGCGCACTACGCACCCCGTGAGGTAAAACCGCAGGATACGTTCATCTTGGAACGCCAAGCGCGGCTGTCTAGGACCATCTCCCAAATAGAAGCTCCCAAAAGTGGACCGAACGTTGGAGCTTCGCGCATGAATACACAAACGGCCGGGGGCGCGCTCGATCCCGGCCGTTTTTTCACGAGATAATCGATGCGATGAGGCAGCCACTCGCTTGCGTTGAGGCGGCTACTCGTCCATCAGATCCTCGAGCGCCTCGTCCGCCGCACCGATGTCGACCCGCTCATCGCCGCCATCGATTGCCCCCAGGTCGAGCGACATCTGGCCCTCGGCCACGCCCGTCGCTTTGGGCTTCTTCTTGGCGCTCGTCATGCGGGCCACGGCGGTCACGCGGTCGCCGTCTGCCACCGACATCATCTTCACGCCCTGGGTCGCGCGGCCGGTCTGCGAGATCTCGCTCGTCTTGACGCGAATGACCGTAGCGCCCTCGGTGATGATGAAGAGCTCGTGCTGCGGGCCCACCGTCTTCATGGCAGCGAGGTTACCCTTGCGCGCCGTCATCTGGATGGTATACACGCCCTGGCCACCGCGGTTCTGGCACGGATAGTCGGCAACCGGCGTGCGCTTGCCGAAGCCGCGCTCGGTGATCACGAAAAGATCGCCCTTGCCATTGGTGATCTCCATGCCAAGCACCTCGGCGCCATCCTTCATGGTGATGCCGCGCACACCCGAGGTGTCGCGACCGGTGGCGCGCACCTGCTCCTCCTCGAACATGATGGCCTTGCCGGCAGTCGTGGCCATGATGATCTTGTCGCCCTCGCGCACGCGGCGCACGTCGAGCAGGTCGTCGCCAGCCTTCAGGTTGATGGCGATGATGCCGTCGCGGCGGCTGCGGTTGTAAGCACTCATCACGGTCTTCTTGACCATGCCCTGCTTGGTGGCGAAGAGCAGGAATTCGTTCTCGGGGAACTCGCGGCAGCTGATCACGCTCGCAATCTTCTCGCCTTCCTCGAAGGGCAGGAGGTTCACGATCGCGGTTCCGCGGGCTTGGCGCGTGCCGATGGGCAGCTCATGCACCTTAAGACGGTACACCTTGCCTCGATTCGAGAAGAACAGCACGTACTCGTGCGTGCTCGCGATGAACATCTCGGCGATGACGTCGTCCTCTTTGAGGTTCACGCCCGAAACGCCCTTGCCGCCGCGCTTCTGAGAGCGGTAGGTGGCAACCGGGATGCGCTTCACGTACCCGGTGTGCGTGATGGTCACGACCATGTCCTCGTCGGCGATGAGGTCCTCGACATCGAGGTCCTTCTCGGCCGCGGCGATCTCGGTGCGACGCTTGTCGGCGTACTTCTTCTCGATCTCGCGCATCTCTTCCTTAATGACGCCGAGGATCTTCTCCTCGTGCGCCAGAAGGTCCTCGTAATAGGCGATGGCGCGGCGGAGCCCCGCGAGCTCTTCCTCGATTTTATCGCGCTCGAGACCGGTCAGGCGGCGAAGCTTCATCTCCAGGATGGCGTTCGTCTGTTCCTGCGTGAATCCGAAGCGATCGATGAGGCGCGCGCTGGCCTCGGCATCGGTCTGCGAGGAGCGGATGATTTGGATGACCTCGTCGATGTGGTCGAGCGCGAGGAGATAGCCCTCGAGGATGTGCGCGCGGGCCTGGGCCTTCTTGAGGTCGTAGCGCGTGCGGCGGGTCACCACGTCGACCTGATGGTCGATGTAGCAGCGCAGGATCTCGGGGAGCGAGAGGCACTTGGGAACGCCGTCCACGAGGGCGAGGTTGTTTACGCCGAAGGTGGTCTGCAGCGAGGTGAACTTGTACAGGTTGTTGAGCACGACCTGCGGGATGACGCCCTTCTTGAGCTCGATGACGAGGCGGATACCCTTGCTCGTGGATTCATCGCGCATGTCGGAGATGCCCTCGATGCGCTTCTCGTTCACGAGCTGAGCGATCTTCTCCTGCAGCGTGCCCTTGTTCACCTGGTAGGGAATCTCGGTGAACACGAGGCGGTTACGGCCGGTCTTGGTGGACTCCACATGCGCCTTCGCGCGCACGGTGATGGAGCCGCGCCCGGTCTCGTAAGCCTGGCGAATTCCGTCGGACCCCATGATAACCGCCCCCGTAGGGAAATCGGGGCCGGGCATGACCTGCATGAGCTCGTCGACCGTCGCGTCGGGATGGTCGATGTAGTAGCAGGTCGCCTCGATCGCCTCGCCGAGGTTGTGCGGCGGGATGTTCGTTGCCATGCCGACCGCGATGCCCGAGGAGCCGTTAACGAGCAAGTTGGGGAAGCGCGCGGGGAGCACCTGGGGCTCGGCGAGCGATTCGTCGTAGTTGGGCTGCCAGTCAACCGTGTCCTTCTGGAGGTCACGGAGGAGCTCCATGGCAGGACGAGCCAGGCGGCTCTCGGTATAACGCATGGCCGCAGCGGAGTCACCGTCGATGTTGCCGAAGTTGCCATGGCCGTCGATCAGCGGGGTGCGCATGGAGAACCACTGAGCGAGGCGGACCATCGTGTCGTAGACTGCGGAATCGCCGTGCGGATGGTACTTACCGATAACCTCGCCGACCGTCCAGGCCGACTTCTTGTGCGGACGGTTGGGGTAGATGCCGCTCTCGTTCATGGCGTAGAGGATGCGGCGGTGAACGGGCTTCAGGCCGTCGCGCACGTCGGGCAGGGCGCGGGCGGTGATGACCGACATCGAGTATTCGATGAAGCTCTGACGCATCTCGTGGCCGAACTCGCTGATCTGCAGCGAACCGCCGTTGATGTCTTCGCCGGCGTCTTCACCGCGGTCGATGTCGCCAAAGCTCTCCTCGAGCTCGCCCTCGTCCTCTTCTTCCTCGTCGCCCTCGTCCTCGACGTAGACGTCGGTGCCCTCGTCGTCGCTTTCGGCGCGGGCGAGCAGGCGCCTCAGATCCTCGGGCAACCCCTCAGATTCCGGCGTCTCCGGCGTGTTGTTCATATCGTCTGCCACGTACTACCTCCTGGTTTCGTCGTGGTCGTCCAGTCTGACTATGGGGACGAGTACGTCATCAGGCCACGTTGCTTGGCATCAATCGATGACTCAAAATGGACCCGTCCCATAATGACCCATTCAGGTCCGCTCGGTTTCCCAAGGATGGTTCAAAATGGACCCGTCCCAAAATGACCCATTAGGCGTCGAGGAAGCGGGCGTCGTGCGCGTGCTTCTCGATGTACTCCCGGCGGAACTCAACCTGGTTGCCCATGAGCTCGCGCACAGCGCGGTCGGCAGCCACGGCGTCGTCGATGGTAACCCGCTGCAAGATGCGCGTCTTGGGGTCCATGGTCGTCGAGGCGAGCTGCTTGGGATCCATCTCACCCAAACCCTTGTAGCGCTGAACGGTGTAGCCGCGGCGCTTCTTGGTGACCTTGCCACTCGCGTCGTCGCCATCATCGTCGGGGTTGAGCCCCAGGCTCTTGATGGTGTCGCGCAGGATCTCTTCCTCCGGCTGACGGCCGTTGGGATACACGTAGTGAATCTTGTTGCGCACCTTCACGCCAAAGATGGGCGGGCACGCCACATAGACGTATCCGGCATCGATGAGCGGGCGCATGTACTTGTAGAAGAACGTAAGCAAAAGAATGCGGATATGGGCGCCGTCCACGTCGGCATCGGTCATGATGATGATCTTGTGGTAGCGCGCCTTCGTGATGTCGAAGTCGCCGCCATCGCCCAAGCTCGTGGTCACGCCGGTGCCGATCGCCGTGATGAGCGACTGGATGGTATCGCTCGAGAACGCACGGTGGTCGCCCACGCGCTCCACGTTCAAGATCTTGCCGCGAAGCGGCAGGATCGCCTGGATATCGCGGCGGCGGCCGTCCTTCGCGGACCCGCCTGCGGAGTCGCCCTCTACGATGAAGAGCTCGGTCATCTCGGCATCGCGCACCGAGCAGTCCGCGAGCTTGCCGGGAAGCGATGCGCTTTCGAGCAGGCTCTTGCGGCGCGTGGCCTCGCGGGCCTTACGGGCGGCGTTGCGCGCCTTCGACGCCTGCTGCGCCTTCTTCACGATCTCGCGGGCGGCCTTGGGGTGCTCCTCAAGGTAGTCGGTAAGGCCGTCGGTTACGACCTTGAGCACGAGCGCGCGCATGAACGAGCTGCCGAGCTTGGCCTTGGTCTGGCCCTCGAACTGCGGGTCCGCAAGCTTGACGGAAATGACCGCGGCAAGGCCTTCGCGCACGTCATCGCCGGTGAGCTTATCGGTATCTTTCTTCAGCATGTTCTGCCTCTTCGCGTAATCATTGATCACGCGGGTGAGCGCGGTGCGGAAGCCCTCAAGGTGCATGCCGCCCTCGGGGGTGTAGATGTCGTTCGCGAAGCTCATGACCGTTTCGGAATACGAGGTGTTCCACTGCAGGGCGACCTCGACCTCGCCGGTGCGGTCGACCGGAGCGTCCGGCTCGCTCTTGCCCGTCAGGTAGATGGGGCGCTTGAGTCCGTCGGGGATCTCGCGCCCTTCGTTCAGGAACTTCACGAAGTCGACGATGCCGCCCTCGTAGCAGAACTCATCAACGCGCGGCATGAGCTCGCGCTCGTCCTTGAGCACGATCTTCAGGTTCTTGTTCAGAAACGCCGTCTCCTGCAGGCGGTTGCGCAGCGTCTCGTAGTCGAAGACCGTGGTCTCGAAGATCTCGTCATCCGGCCAGAACGTCGTCGTGGTACCGGTGCTCTTAGCGGTTCCCACTTCCTTCATCTTCATCGTGGTCTTGCCGCGGCTGAACTGCATCTCGTAGATCTTGCCGCCGCGCTTGACCTGCACGACCATCTTCTTGGAGAGGGCGTTTACCACCGAGACGCCCACGCCGTGGAGGCCGCCCGAAACCTTATAGGCGGAGTTGTCGAACTTACCGCCCGCGTGGAGGATCGTCATGACGACTTCCAGCGTGGGGATCTTCTTCACGGGGTGCTTGTCCACGGGGATGCCGCGGCCGTTGTCCACAACGGTAACGGAGTTATCGGCATGCACAGTCACCTCGATCTTGGTGCAGAAGCCCGCCATGGCCTCGTCGACCGAGTTGTCGACGATCTCCCATACGAGATGGTGCAGGCCGCTGGCACTCGTTGAACCGATGTACATGCCGGGGCGCTTGCGAACGGCTTCGAGACCTTCGAGAATCTTAATCTCGCTACCGTCGTACTGTTCCTTTTTTGCCACGTATTCTCCCTTTCGACCACATCGATTGCGTGTGAGATCGCAAAGTTCAGTTAGCCTATCTATGATAGCCGAATACGCGCGCTGTCTTTACGGCGTGTGAGTACCTCTACAAGGCCACCAGATTGGATTTACGCCTTGTTTTTCAAGTCGGTACCCTTTTTCCACTCCATACTCGCCTTCATGGCCTTTTTGAGCGATTTACGCAAACGATCGTCGGCGATGGGCGCCACCGCAGCGTCGATGGCCCCCTCCTCCTCCGCGCTCAAAGGGGCGGTGCTGGGCGGGGTCGATGCCGCCTTCTTCTCCCCGCGCGGGCGCTCGACGCCGGAGCGCTTGAACCCCGGTTTCGTGGTGCGGAAGACGAATCCATCGAGCCTCGCCCCTTCGCGCTCCATGCGCGCGCGGATGATCTCGCGGAGCATCGTCATCTCTTGTGTCCACACGGCATCGTCGAGGTAGACGAGAAGCTTGTTTTGATCGGACAGATACCTGAGGCCGGTCACGTGCTCCCCTTCGCGCGTGCCGCCGCACACCGCGTTCCACGCGCGGTAGACGCCGCGGGCCGCCTCTGCCTTGCGCATACGCTCGAGCTGCTCGGGCGTGGCACGGGAGACGATGTCCTGCCGGACCTGGCCCATGATCGAAGAGACGGCAACAGTCGACCGCTCGCGCTCGAAGCCTCCGTCGGTTCTACCTGCTGCCCCCATCGACCTTCACCACCTTCGCCCGCTCAAGCGCCGAATCATCAAAGTAGCCGAGGTTGGTGGTCGTAATCACCGTCTGCACGCCACCGCCCACGAGCCCCAGAAACGCTTGTCGGCGCGTCTCGTCGAGCTCGCTCATCACATCGTCGAGCAGAAGCAGAGGAGGCCTGCCGAGAATCTCGCGCGTCACCTCGACCTCGGCGATCTTCCATGCGAGCACGAGGCTTCGCTGCTGCCCCTGCGATGCGAAGGTCCTGGCATCCCGACCGTCTATCGTGAACGCGACCTCATCGCGATGGGGCCCCACCAATGTGATGCCGCGCCGCAGCTCCTCGCCGGCGCGCTCGTCGAGGGCCGCCGCAATCCGCGCCCGCACCGCCTCGATGCGGTCGGCGCGCGAGGATGCATCGGCGGCGGCCGGTAGCGTGATGGCGTCGGAGGCGCCCCAGGAGGGAACATATGAAACGTCCGCAGCCTCGCCACCCGAGAGCCCGGTATACACATCGATGAGGTGTTCGCGAATACGGCTCAGCAGCGCGAGGCGGTGCACCGTAAGCGCCGCGCCCGTGGATGCGATGGAGTCGTTCCAGGCGTCCAGAAGGTCACGCGTGCAGAACGGCTCCTTGAGCAGTGAGTTGCGCTGCTCGACGGTACGCTCGTAGGTGCTCGCCAGCTGGGCGTAGCTCTCGTTAAGCTGGATGCCGAAGCCGTCGAGCGCCTCGCGCCGCAATCGGGCGCCGCGCTTCACCAGGTCTAGGTCGTCGGGACAGAAGAGCACTGAGGGGACGACGCCGCGCACACCAGCCGCACGGCACCGCTTGCCGTTGCGCATGAACGACCGCTTGCCGTCTTCGACCACGCACCCCATATCGATCACGCGTCCCTCACCCTCGAGCGTGAGCTTCATCGAGCAGCGCGGGCCGCCCGCGCGGACGAGCTCACGGGGTGACGGCTTCCTAAACGACCGCCCCGACGTAAGCAGCTGCAACGCCTCGACAAGGTTGGTCTTGCCCACGGCGTTGTGCCCCACGAGCACCGTGACGCCACGGGCAAGATCGAGCTCGAACGAGGGGAAGCTGCGGTATTCGGTAACCGAGAGCGTGCGCGCGTATATGGACATGACGGCGGCTGAGAGGTCTTCGCTATTCGCTCAAGCGAATCGGCATGGCGAGGTAGAGGTAATTGACCTTGCCATACGTTTTGAAAACGGCGGGGCGCCCGTAATCTTGAATCTCGAGGGTGAGGTCCTTGTCGTGGCCCGCCATATTGAAGAAGTCGGCGATGTAGTGGCACGAGAAGCCCGTGCAACCGCTCTTGCCTTCAGCCTCGATATCCAACGTCTCGCTCGCATAGCCCTGATCGCTCGAGATAAGCGTGAGCTTGAGCACGCCCGCCTCGGTGTCGATATCAAAACGCAGCGTGGGGTTACCCGAACCGATAGCCGAGACGCGCTTCACCGCCGCGGCGAAGGAGGCGTTATCGAGCTTCGCCGTCATCGCGCACGCCGAGGGGATGAGCATGCGATAGCTGGGGAACGACTCTTTCATGCGGCGCGTCACGTAGCACGTATTCCCCGCCTCGAAGACCACCTGGGCATCCGTTACGCCCACCATGATGGTCGGTGCATCGCCCATGACGGAGAGAGCGTCGTTGAGAGACTCGGAGGGCACGATCGCCTCGAAGCTTCCCTCCAGGTTCGAGGTCTCCACCTGGGTATCGCATACAGCCAGACGGTATGAGTCCGTCGCAACCAGGCGGATCGTGTTGTTCTCCACGGTCATCAGAACGCCCGTGAGAACTCCGCGGCTGCGGTCCTTCGACGCCACGCGCCACACGCGCGACACCATCTCGGAAAGCACGCTCACCGGCAGGTCGACGCACGACTCGATAGCATAGGCAGGGAACTCGGGGAAGTCGCGGGGGTCGAGCATGTTCAGGCGGAACGAGCTCTTGGCGCATGAGATAACCGCCTGGCGCTCAACGACCTCGAAGCTCACCGGAGCGTCGGGCAGCGCCTTCGTGATGTTCGAGAAGAGCTTGCAGGGAACGACCGCCTCGCCCGGCTCATCCACGCGCGCGGTGATGCGGTGCTTGATGGAGATCTCGGTATTTGTCGTATGGAGTTCCAGAACGCCGTCATAGGCTTTGATGAGTACGCCGTTCAGAATGGGTAGGGTGGTTGCGCCACCCGCGCCCTTGAGTACGACGGAGAGGGCATCGGCGAGGGAGTCTTGACTCACGGTGAACTTCATGGCGCGCCTTTCTTTTATATATAGATATATATCTAAAACCAACTATTACAATTAGACCGTTGAAGATGTGGAAAGCTTGGATACGGGCAGGTTGGACGCGTTGTTTTATTGAACATCGACCTGTTGGCAAGCACCCTTATTTTCCACAGCGCCGAGGCACCTCTTTGATTCTCCACCACTGCCCCCGTGTTTTCAACAGGCTTTCGAGCGCCTCTCAACATGTTTTCAACTCCCCGGTTGGCAGTGGTTGCACCCGTGGGCGGACCCTCGTCGCCGCAGCGGGTTCCCAAACTCTTTCAGCGCTACGACTTGAGGATGATCTTGTTCCTCATGGCCTGCAGATCTTCGCAGAGGCTTCGGTCTTCCTTGAGCTTCTTCTCGACCACCTTGATGGAGCTGAGCACGGTGGAGTGATTTCTTCCGCCGAATTCCGCGCCGACCATGGGTGTCGTCATTTCACACATGTCCATGGCAAGATAGATGGCCACATGCCGTGCGAACACGATGTTCGCCATGCGCCGCGGGCCGATCAGCTCCTCGTGGCTCACATGGTAGAACTCCTCGACCACCGACTGGACGGTATCGATGTGGATCTTCTTGTGCGCCGTATCGAAGTACTCGTTGGCGATCCGGTCTATCTCCTCGCCGGTGAGTTCTCGGCCGCTCTGCTCGCACTCGTACGATGCGCCCGCGCAGCGCTCGCAGAAGCTCTCAAGTTCGCGAATGTTGGTGCCGGAGACTTCTGCCATATGGCGGAGTTGCTCGTCGGTGAGCTTCCCACCGCCGGAACGGAGAGTGTCGAGCAGCGACCCCGTGCCGTCGAGTGCCACGGCCGCCGCTTCGGCCTCGGCGTCTGGCAGCACCGTGTTCTCGTAGTACCGCTTCAGAATCATGTACTTCATCTCGAAGCCTGGTTCCGATACGAGGCAGAGCATGCCGGCGTTGAAGCGGCTCGTGAGGCGCTCATCCATGCCGAGGTTCTTCGGCGCGCGGTCCGACGCGATGGCGATCTTCTTGTTGTTGCGGATGAACTCGTCCATGAGCGAGAAAAAGTTCTCGATGCTCTGCGTCTTGCCGATGATGTTCTGGATGTCGTCGATGATGAGCACGTCGGCGTCGTGGTATTCGCGCAGGATGATGCCCGCGCGGTTCTTCGAGATGGCGAGCTCGCTGATGTAGTCCTCGACATATGTTTGGGAGTTCGCGTACTTCACGCGCAGGTGCGGGCTGTGCTCGTTGAGATAATTCTTGATCGCGAGCAGCAGGTGCGTCTTGCCGAGGCCGCTTTTACCGTAGATGAAGAGCGACGTGCAGGTGCCGGGCTCGTCGGCCATGGCGGCGAAGCGCACGGCGGACTGATAGGCGTGTTTGTTCTCATCGCCGTACACGAAGTTCTCGAACGTGAATTTCGAGTGCACGTGCACCGACTGCTGTTCTTGTTCGGGGGAATCCGGTGTGTGTTCCTCCCTCTTCTTGGCAACTTCGGCCGGTTTCTGCTCGCTTGCATGGACGGCTGAAGTGAGCTGGCGGAACGCATCGGGGGAGAGAACGTTCGTGACCTTTACCTTCCCCGACCCACCTTCGGCGGGGGTGCCGAGCGAAAGGCGATGTGCTTCGTGTGCCTCCGAGGTTACGACCTCGTCGCCGTGCGAGGGCGCGCCCGTGAACGTGGCGGCATCGCCTGAGG
>NZ_CEWCAA010000031.1:0-25377 GCF_982429025.1 Enorma sp. | reverse complement strand
TTCGATAGATGCACGAGATTGTACGCCACCTTGTGCGCTGTCGAGGGCTGCGAAGGCGCGTCAGGTATCTGGTGGCGGCGTGGGGAGGCTGCGAACTACGAGTGCCAGGCAGCTGGGTGTCGTCTTGTGTGTTGGCGGCAAGCAACGCGACTGCCAGCAGTGAGCGCCTTGTCTGCTGGCGGTGGGCGTCGCGCCTACCAGTTGCGAGCGTCGCGCCTGCCAGCAGTGAACGCCTTGCGTGTTGGCGCGCGTGCCGCGCCTACCAGCAGCGCGTGCCGCGAGCGCGGAACGGGCAACCCGATGCCACGCGACAGCCCGCGCAAGAGCGCACCGCATCCGACGAGTGCGGGTCGCCTTCGAAGAGCCCGATGAAAGCCGTGATGCTCTTGGTGGGCATGAGCAGGTTGGTTGGCGTGGCGGTGATGCCACAGAGTCGCGTGGCATTGAGCGTGGCGAGCACCGTGGGCTGAACGGCGAGCGGAAGGTCACCGTATCCGGGGCTAAATCGTGCGTTGCAGGAGAGGCCCGCGGCTTGGGCGGCAGCTTCGATCTCGCAGTTGAGCGCATCGGTTGCGCTTTCCACCAGGGCGGAGCAGGCTGCATCAAAGACGGCTCCCTCGAGTGGGTTCTGGCTGCTCAACACGCGTAGGCGCTGCTCGGAGGCCATGCCGAGCGTGACGGCGAGAACGGCGACATATCGTGCGTCCTTGAGGTGGCGAAAGATGTCGCGCCCTGTGAGCGCCAGCGCTGTGCCCTCGAGCGCGATATGGCCCGCAGCAACTGGGGTTTGGTTCGCAGGCACCGGGTGCTCGCGTTTCACCTTTTGGTTCGCAGACACCGGGTGTTCGCGTTTCACCGGGGTGTCGTATGCCGTTCCGCGGGGGAAGACTGCCCAGACGCCAACGGGAGCTGTGCGGGTCACGGCATCGGCCGCGACGGCATCGATGCGCTCGGCGAGCTCTGGTTCGATCTTTTGCCCGTGGTATCCAAGGTAGCGGAGCATTTCGGCACGGTCGAGCGGTGCCGCCCCCGCCCCTGGCCGCCACACGCGTGGAACGCCCAGCGGCAAGGGCGCCCGTCCGGCTTCGCTTTGCCCTGTTGCCGTTTCGCGTTCGGCCACGATAGCTCCGGCGCTATCGGCCGAGCGCCTGCATCGCAGCGGACGCAACCGAGGGGCGGTTCATGGTATAGACGTGCAGGCCGTCCACGCCGTGCTCCTTGAGGTCTTGGAGCTGGCGGCATGCGTAGTCGATGCCCGCCTGCGCGAGGCTCGCCGGGTCATCGTCATATTTGGCCAGGAGCTTGATAACGGGCGATGGGAGCGACGCTCCGCACATGAGCACCATGCGCGTAATCTGCTGCTTGCTCACAAAGGGCATGATTCCGCAGGTGATGGGCACCGTGATGCCGGCCTTTTCGGCAAGGTCCAGGAACCGGTAGCAGTATTCGTTATCAAAGAAGAGCTGGGTAACGAAGAAGCTCGCCCCTGCATCCTGCTTGAGCTTAAGATGCTCGACGCTCGTCTCGAGGCTCTCGCATTCAATATGTCCTTCGGGATACGCTGCGCCGCCCACGCAGAATCCGGCCTCGATGAGCGCGGGGATGATCTGGGCCGCGAACGAGAAGTCGCTTGGGGCGCCGTAGAGCGGGCTGTCTTTCGTGGGGCGATCGCCGCGAAGGGCGAGCACGTTCTCCACACCAGCGGCCTTGTACTGGGCGATGCGCTCCTTGAGCCCTTCCTGCGTGAGCGAAATGCAGGTAAGGTGCGCCACAGAGCTGACGTTGAACTCGCTTTCGAGCATCGAGGCGATGGCGGCGGTCTGGGCGAAATTGCCGCCCCCGCCGGCAGAGCAGGTGACACTGATGAAGTCTGGCCCGTAGGCGCTCAGCTTCTTTGCCGCGTCGTGGGCCTTGTCGAGGGTGAGCTCCCCCTTGGGCGGGAACATCTCGAACGAAACGGGGATCTTGCCTGCTGCGTGGGCTTTGGTAAAGATGTCGTCGACGTGCATGGTTCGCCTTTCGGTCGAGGTGCTCGAATCGTTGCCCTGTCCAATGTCATGCGCCGTGTGGTGCCGCGAGGTCAGCGGGCCCCGGCGGGCCCCGGTGCACGGTGCCGCCGCCGAGGTGGCGCTGCCAAGCTGGCGCGCTGCGCGGTGCCGCCGAAACAACGCCGGAGCAGCGCACCCGGCATGCCGCCCAGGCAGCGCACCCGGCATGCCAACGACGGCGCTTCCGGCATGCCGCCGAGACGACGGGCACTGTTAGCATTATGGAAGCTGGGCGCACTGCTGTGAGGCTGATTTTAGAAATTATTTTTATCACGCCCCGGTAGCGTGCCGT
Source organism: Enorma sp. (assembly GCF_982429025.1). Lineage (NCBI taxonomy): Bacteria > Bacillati > Actinomycetota > Coriobacteriia > Coriobacteriales > Coriobacteriaceae > Enorma > Enorma sp. The sequence continues at coordinate 23,037 of NZ_CEWCAA010000031.1, read as the reverse complement.
AACGAGCCTCCGCGGCGCTCATGCTGTTACACTAGCTTCTCGGAATGGTATCGCGCCCGCAACGCGTCCGAAATGCCGCGGAAACATGGCGCGACTACCCTGCTTTGTGTTCAGCAGGCAGTTGTTGCCGCGGTATGTGCGCGCGGCGCGTGAACGAAGGGAGCCTCGATGGCAGACCTAACCGATCGCTTCGGGACCATGGTGTTCTCGGAAAGCGTCATGCAGGATTACCTCCCCAAAGACGTGTACAAGACCCTCCTTGCAACCATCGAGGAAGGTGAGCCACTCAACCTGGACGTTGCGAATGCCGTCGCGCACGCCATGAAGACCTGGGCGCTCGAGCACGGCGCGACGCATTACGCGCACTGGTTCCAGCCGCTTTCCGGCATCACGAGCGAGAAGCACGATAGCTTCCTCGAGCCGGCGGGCAACGGCACGGCCATCACCAAATTCACGGGCAAGGCGCTCATCCAGGGCGAGCCCGATGCGTCGAGCTTCCCCAATGGCGGCCTCCGCGCTACGTTCGAGGCACGCGGCTACACCGCATGGGATCCCACGAGCCCTGCCTTCATCAAGGACGAGGTGCTCTGCATCCCCACGGCTTTCTGCGGCTATAACGGTGAGGCGCTCGACAAGAAGACCCCGCTTCTGCGCTCCATGAAGGTGCTCGACACGCAGGCCAAGCGCGTGCTCGCGCTTTTCGGCAAGACGCCGAAGCGCGTGGTGCCGAGCGTGGGCCTCGAGCAGGAGTACTTCCTTATCAAGAAGGACGCCTACCGCAAGCGCCGCGACCTGGTTATTACGGGCCGCACGCTTTTCGGTGCGCCGCCGTGCAAGGGCCAGGAGCTCGAGGAGCATTACTTCGGCGCTATCCGCCCCTCTGTTTCCAAATACATGAAGGCGCTCGATGACGAGCTGTGGGCGCTCGGCATCCCGGCGAAGACCAAGCACAACGAGGTCGCGCCGTGCCAGCACGAGCTTGCGCCCGTGTATACCGAGCTCAACGAGGGCATCGACAACAACATGCTCGTGATGGAGAAGATGAAGCTCGTGGCCACGAACTTCGACCTCACGTGCCTGTTGCACGAGAAGCCGTTCGAGGGTATCAACGGGTCCGGCAAGCACAACAACTGGTCAATCAGCGCCGGTGACGAGAACCTGCTCGACCCGGGCGACACCCCGCTCGAGAACCTGCAGTTCGTGGTGTTCCTCACGGCGGTCATCGAGGCGGTCGACAAGTACCAGGACCTGCTGCGCATGTCGGTGGCGAGCTGCGGCAACGACCATCGCCTTGGTGCGAACGAGGCGCCGCCGGCGATCATCTCCATCTTCCTGGGCGACCAGCTCACCGAGGTCGTGCAGAAGATCATGGACGGCAAAGCGAGCGTCCACGCCACGCATGGCGTGCTCGACCTGGGTGCCGACGTGCTGCCCAACCTGCAGCAGGACAACACCGACCGCAACCGCACCTCGCCGTTCGCCTTCACGGGCAATAAGTTCGAGTTCCGTGCGGTGGGTTCCGAGGCTAACCCCTCCGACCCGAACCTCGTGCTCGACACCGCGGTTGCCGAGGCCCTGAAGGAGTTCGCCGACGCGCTCGAGGGCACGCCTGAGGACGATTTCGCCGAGAAGGCCCTCGAGTACTGCAAGCAGAAGCTGATCGAGCACCGTCGCATCCTCTTCTCGGGCGACGGCTACTCCGACGAATGGCAGGCCGAGGCCGAGCGCCGCGGCTTGGCGAATCTTCGCACCACGGCCGACGCGCTGTCCGCGATGGTGGCCCCCAAGAACCTTGCGCTTTGGCAGAGCATGGGCGTGCTGACCGAGACTGAGGCGTTCAGCCGCTACGAGGTGAAGCTCGAGAAGTACAACAAGCTCATGAACATCGAGGCCACGACGATGATTCGCGAGGCGCGCCGCACGTACCGCCCGGCGATTACCGCCTACGCCACCAAGGTCGCCAAGGGTCTGGAGACCATTCGCGCTGCCGGTGCCGATGCAGCCATGCAATGCGAGCAGAACACGCTCAACAAGCTGTGCAACGGCATCACCGAGATCAACGAGTCCATCAAGGCGCTCGACGCGGTGCATCAGAAGGCCGAGGCGCTTCTCGACGCTCAGGGGCAAGCGAATTGCTACGCGCATGAGGTGAATCCCGCCATGGAGACGCTGCGTGCCGCGGTGGATGCCATGGAAGAGATCGTTGCCGCCGATTACTGGCCGGTACCGACCTACGACGACATCCTGTTCTACGTGTAGGGCGCACTCCTGGAAGAAGCCCCCGCTTCCTCCTTCGCTGGTCCTCGGAGCTCGGCTTTGCCGAGCTCCTGCGGAATCGCTCAGGAGGAAGCGGGGGCTTCCTGCGTTTACTCTGCTCGAAAGGTGGAAAGGGGAGGGTGCTGCGGGGCACTTGCAACTTTTGGGCACTCGGACGCCGATGGGCAGAGTAGCCGGAACCATGGCAAGCCGATGACCTGCTGTTTTGATAACGCTTAGACCGGGTATACTCGGCGAGTCTTCGGTCAAGTGCCCAAAAGTTGAAAAGGGCTCGTCGCTATCCGCTTTCTGGCCATGAACTACGCTCCGCAAACGAACGAACCCGCAGGGCTCAAGGCCTCGCGGGTTCGTACTTCTTGCATATGGTGCCCCCAGCGGGATTCGAACCCGCGATCTTCGCCTTGAAAGGGCGACGTCCTAGGCCGCTAGACGATGGGGACAGCATCGGTAGAGTATAGCAGAGCGCTGCGCGTCCGCCAAGGTCGATTGACGATGGTTTCGTAGCGCGCGCGTTCATCGCGCCGAGCTGCGCATTCGGCAGGCGCGTATCATAGATGTAGCTAGGCTTGCCACGGGGAGGCGCAGACATGGATACGGGATTTATGGACCGGTTGCTACTTGCACAGACGACCATTGACTACGATGTCGACCGGCGCAGCGAGGAGGGGCTCATCGGGCGGTTGCTTGCAAGCGACCGCACGCGGGTGGTCATCGTCGATAACGGGCTCGTCGCCGTGCCCAAGCGTTTTGGGTCGGTGACGCCGGCGGCGCTTGATTGCACGGCCGATCCCGCCGCGCCCCGCCCGGATGCCGAGGCCCCCGTTGGGACGGTGCGGCTAGCTACGGTTAGCGCCGCCGATGTGCGATCCGAGGAGCATCGGCCGGGAGCGCTCTTTGTATATCTTGGGCTCGATCGAGAGGTGGGGCCATCTGCACAGCCCGTTCCGTATCTCGCCCTCGACATCACGCGCGCGGTCGATGAGCCTCGTAATGCTGCCGTCGGTGCCGATCACGAGCTCGGCCGCTCGGCTGTCACCTTTTCGCAGCGAGCGCTTCGCGACTTTGATTGGGTGGAGCTACGCTCGTTCGCGCCTTGCGCGTCGACGCGCGATGCTGGGCTGGCCACGAGTGCCGTTGCGATCTGCGCATGGCATAGCCAACAGCGGTTCTGCCCAGCATGCGGCGCTCCGGTGCGGCCCGCGCTCGCTGGCTGGGCGCAGGCCTGCACGAATCCCGCAGATGCGGACCGCCTGCTCTTCCCGCGCATTGAGCCCGCGGTGATCACGGCCATCGTCGATGACGAGGAGCGCATTCTCTTGCAGCACAACACGGCGTGGCGCGAGCGGTTCTACTCGGTGTCTGCCGGATTCGTGGAGGCGGGCGAGAGCCTCGAGCACGCGGTGCGCCGCGAGGCGCACGAAGAGGTGGGCGTGGAGCTCGACGAAGTGCGCTACCTCGGTTCGCAGCCCTGGCCCTTCCCGGCATCAATCATGTTGGGCTTCCGGGCCCACGCACGAACCGCAGAGGTCGCCGTCGACCATGAGGAGGTTGCGGCGGCGCGCTGGTTCACGCGCGAGGACCTTGCCCGTGCCGTCGCGTCGGGCGAGGTCGAGCTGCCTGGCCGTGCGTCCATCGCCCGGCACATGATTGAGAACTGGTACGGCGCGGAAATCGGGTAAGCGGAGCGAGCGCACGCTGCTTACTTCACCGTAAGCACCGGCACGTCGACCGAGCGCAGTACGCCGAAGCTCACGCTGCCGAGCATGCCGCGGAGGGCTCCAAGGCCACGGCGTCCCATGACCACGAGGTCGATGTTGTGGTTGTCCACGTATTCCGCGATGCCTTCCACAGGAGAGCCTGAAAGTGCCGCGCTCGTCACGATCTGGCATGAGGCATCGTCGCGCGCGTCATCGACCACGTGCTGGATCTCGGTGCGCATGCGGTGGAGCGCGGGCCCCATGACGCCATCGGATTCGAGCTCCTCGCTTAGGTTATCGGGCGCATCGAAGGCGTCACTGCTGAGCGTGGGCGAGGCGAGCGGCCCTGCCGCCACGACCGTGACAACGTGGATCGCAGCTTCGGGATCTCCTCCCACCATACCGAACGCGATGTGCAGCGCGCTCAGGGCGTGTTCAGATTCGTCGTAGGGCACCAGGACGTTTTTGAAGAACATGGCGGCTCCTTCCCGCATGACGACCTTTCCTTGGTTATACCCGGGCAGCGGGCGTTTTCCCTGTGGAAGGGCGGCGGGCTGCGCAAGCGGCGGGTGGGGCGGGGCGAGCGCGCAGGCGGTTGATTTTACTGTGAGGCAGGCTGTTCGCTGGCGCTGCCGTGCTATGATGCTGCGGCCGATCGCGGTGCGGTCGCCGGTCAATGGCGGCCACCCGCACGCGATAAGCGCCTGGGGCTGTCCGCCCCGGGGAGGCGCGCTCCAAGGCGCGTGGATGTGTCCGCGTCTGCCTGGGGAGGTTTGCGCATGAATCATGCTGAGAGCAAGCAATCTGTCGAAGTGGCCCGCAGCGGGCGGGAGACGTGTGCTGCGCAGGAACCGTGCGCTGTGCAGGCACCGGACGCTGTGCAGGTGCCGTGTGCCGCGCAGGCGTCGCACCCCGCAGAGTCGCCACGCTCCGCGCAGGCACCGGGCGGTGAGCGTGTACCGCGCTCTGCACAGGCGTCGCAGTCCGCGCCAACGCCGCATGCCGTGCCTGCGCCCCGTCCGACCGCTGGCAAATGGGTCGTGCTCTTCACCGTCGTAGCCATGACCTTCATGTCTGCGCTCGACAGCAGCATCGTGAACGTTGCTCTGCCCGCGATGCAGCGCGAGCTCGGCGTGGGGGCAGCCGATATCCAATGGGTTTCGAGCATCTACCTGCTCGCATGTTGTGTAACCGTGCTCGTGTTCGGCCGCTTGGGCGACCGTTACGGCAAGGTGCGCTTCTTCCAGGTTGGCGTCGCGCTCTTTACAGCGGGCTCGGCGCTCTGCGGCCTTGCAACGACGCTCCCCGTGCTCATTGGCGCCCGCGTGGTGCAGGCGCTTGGCGCCGCGAGCGCGACGGCGAACAACATGGGCATCGTGACCGAGGTGTTCCCCGCGAGCCAGCGTGGCCGCGCGCTCGGTATAACCTCGACGTTCGTGTCGCTCGGCCTCATGTGCGGCCCCACGATCGGCGGCATGCTTGTGGCGGTGTATCCGTGGGAGTCGATTTTCCTCATCAACGTGCCGGTGGGCATCGTGGCGTTTCTGGTGGGCCTGAAGACCTTGCCGCGCGACGCGCCGCGCACCGGGGCCGACCGGTCTGCGCGCACGGGCTTCGATATCGCGGGTTCCCTACTGCTCGCTCCGGCGATTTTCTTCACCTTCTTCTCACTTACCAACCTCGCGAACGGCGCCACGCCGCTCCTCATGGGCTTGCTTGCGGCGGGCCTTGCGTTGCTCGTGGTGTTCGTGTTGGTGGAGCGCCGCGTGGAGGCTCCGCTTGTCCGCCTCGACCTCTTCGACAACGCGGTCTTTTCGGCCAACCTTGCCGCGATGTTCCTCTGCTTCCTTGCGGTGGGCGCAACCGAATACCTGCTTCCCTTCTTTTTGCAGGACGCTTGTGGGTACGAGTCGAATGTTGCAGGCTTCATCCTCACGGCGATCCCGCTCGGCATGGCCATCATGGGCCCGCTGGGCGGTGCGCTCTCGGACCGTATCGGCAGCTTCTGGCCGTGCCTCGTGGGGCTTGTGATCTACGCAGCGGGCGTCTGGTTCGTAGGCGGGCTTTCGGACGATGCGGGCGTCGTCGTTATCGTGTTGCTTATGGCGGCCATGGCGGCGGGCTCCGGACTGTTCCAGTCGCCGAACAACGCGCTCGTCATGGGGTCGGTTGAGACGGAGGATCTCGGCTTTGCGGGGAGCCTTGTCTCGCTCGTGCGCTACATGGGTATGTCGGCTGGCGTGACGGGTGGCACGGTGCTGCTGTACGGGCAGATGAGTTCCCTGGCAGGCCATGCGGTGACCGGCTATGTGGAGGGGCGCCCGGAGCTCTTCCTTGCGGGCTTCTCGTTTACGTTCGACGTGCTCGCCGTGCTCGTCCTGTTGGGCGCGGCCCTGCTCGTGGTGGGCGCGGTCTTGAAGCGCGGGCGTTGATGCGCGACGGTTGCCGTTTAGCAGCCGCCGCTCGCATACCGAGCCGGCTTGAGTGCTCGCATCGGTTCGAGCGCCCGTGATGGCTCGTTCGTTTGCGCTCGCACGCCCCTGCGCCCGCGCCGGCACGCCCCTGCCGGCCGCCGCGCGTGCACCGGCCCGCGCACCCGCACGTGAGCCACATGCCCATGCCGGCCTTCGCGCGTGCGCCGGCCCTCGCACCCTCTCGCAAGCCGCATGCGCGATCCGACCCGTGTCGAGCGGACGCGGGCGAAGTAGTCCCGTGTGTCGGGGTCCCATGCGCGCAACTCATTCTCGGGCAAGAATGTGTCGAAAAGATGGCTCTAGAAGCCGAGTTTCGACACAATCTTGCCCAAGAATGAAGATCGATGAGGAGTCGGCGGTTCGGACGCGTACGCTTTCGGCATCGGAGGGGGTGCGCAGACGGCGTGGGCGCGGGCGAAGTGCGTTACAATACGTCCGGTTGAAATCGCACATCATCGGAGCACAGACGCACGTCCTGCTTGCCATGCTCGCGCTTGCACCTGCCGCTCGTCGCCTCGCGCGTCGGCGGCCACATGTCAGCGCATGGCAGACCGGCGCGTTGCGCAGAGGAGACCCATGCCAAGCATCGCCGAAGAGGTCGCTTCGCGACGCACCTTCGCCATCATCTCTCACCCGGACGCGGGCAAGACCACACTTACCGAGAAGCTCCTCCTCTATACCGGCACCATCCAGGCGGCAGGTTCGGTAAAGGGGAAGAGCAGTGCCAAGCACGCGGTCTCCGACTGGATGGAGATCGAGAAGCAGCGCGGCATCTCGGTGACTTCGTCGGTGCTGCAGTTCACCTACGATGGCTGCTGCGTGAATATCTTGGACACCCCCGGCCACCAGGACTTTTCGGAAGATACGTACCGTACGCTCATGGCCGCCGACGCCGCCGTCATGGTAATCGATGGCGCGAAGGGCGTGGAGGCGCAGACCGTTAAGCTCTTTCGCGTCTGCGCGCTGCGCGGTATTCCCATCTTCACCTTCGTGAACAAGCTCGACCGCGAGACGCGCGACCCGTTCGATCTTCTGGACGAGATCGAGACGGTGCTCGGCATCTCGACCTACCCCATGAACTGGCCCATCGGCTGTGGCCAGAATTTCCGCGGCGTCTTCGAGCGCGCGAGCCGCCATGTGCTCGCTTTCGAGGGCGACGGCCGCGCGAATGCCACCAAGAAGGTGGATGAGATTGAGGCCGAGCTGGGCGATCCGGCGCTCGATGAGCTCATCGGGGCCGAGAATCACCGTAATCTCATGGACGACATCGAGCTTCTTGATGGAGCGGCGGACGAATTCGACCTCGAGGCCGTTCGTGCAGGCAAGCTCAGCCCCGTCTTCTTTGGTTCGGCGCTCACTAACTTCGGCGTAGAGCCGTTCCTCAAAGACTTCTTGAGGCTTGCGCCGGCACCGAGCCCGCATAAGGATGCGCTCACGGGCGAGCTGGTCGACCCGGCGTCGGACGAGTTTTCCGGCTTCGTGTTCAAGATCCAGGCCAACATGGACAAGAACCACCGCGACCGCATCGCTTTCCTGCGCATCTGCTCGGGCAAGTTCGAACGCGGCATGGACGCTTTCCATATGCAGGGCGGGCGCAAGCTCAAGCTCGCCACGGGCACGGCCATGATGGCCGACGACCGCGCCATCGTGGACGAGGCGTACGCGGGCGACATCGTGGGCCTCTTCGATCCGGGCATCTTCTCCATCGGCGACACGCTCTGCGCCGGTAAGCGCCGCGTGCAGTATGCGGGCATCCCTACCTTCGCGCCGGAGCATTTTGCGCGCATCAGTCAGGTGGACACCATGAAGCGCAAGCAGTTCGTGAAGGGAATGGAGGAGCTTGCACAGGAGGGTGCGGTCCAGATATTCCGCGAGATTGGCGCCGGCATGGAAAGCGTGATCGTGGGCGTGGTGGGCGTGCTTCAGTTCGACGTTCTGGAGCAGCGGCTCAAGAGCGAGTACCACGTTGAGGTGCGCCGCCAGCCGCTCGGCTACACCGATATTCGCTGGATCGCCAACGAACCCGGCTCGGTGGACGTGAAGGAGCTCGACCTTACGCGCGACACCCTGCGCGTGGAAGACATGCGCGGCAGCAAGCTGCTGCTGTTCACGAGCCCCTGGAACGTTGACTGGGCGCACGATCACAACCCTGAGCTCGAGCTTTCCGAGTTCGGCAACGTTTCGTTCTAGCGCCTGCGCCTGCGGCGGCGTTGGGGGCGTCTGGTCTGCAGGCGCCGATGCCGGGGTCGTCTGATCCGCAAGCGCCGGGGCCCGCTCCAGAGGCGTCTGATTCGCAAGCGCCGGTGCCCGCGCCCAGGGCGTCCGGTCTGCTGGAGCCGGTGCCCGCGCCCAGGGCGTCCGGTCTGCTGGAGCCGGCGCCCGCGCCGGAGGCCGCCAGCTCATGAGCACGGACGGCGAACAGGGGCTGTCGACTTTCCCTCTTGCGGGCGCGGCGTGGCGGGGCCGGGAGAGACTATCCCATGGCGTTCATGGCTCTGCACACGCGCGTTTCCGGCGCGTTGCGGGCTGGTTTCTCTTGCATGTACGTGTGCTTTCCGCCCCGTTGCCGTCCGGTTGCCGATGTTTCAGGCTCGTTGTAGCTCGGTAAACGAGGCGAATCTGCCGGGCGGCGACCGTTTAGCTTTTTACCATAGTCGCATTCCATCGGAAGCGGGCCTGCGTGCCGGCGTGGTGGCTCACCGCGAGTTCGGGCCATCGGATTCGCGGCGTGCCATCAGGTGGCGAGTTGCCACGCGGCGTGTGGAGCGCGTCGTTTGGCTACGGAGCCGTGCAGCCACGTAGCCGTGCGGCCACGAAGCCGTGCATGACCCGCTCGATACGAAGGGGGAATGCGCATGTATGATACTGGCTCTACCGCGTTCATGCTCGTCTGCACGATGCTCGTGCTCCTGATGACGCCGGGGCTCGCCTTTTTCTACGGTGGTCTCTCGCGGCGCAAGAACGTCATCAACACCATGTTCATGTCATTCATGGTGATTGGCATCGCGGGGCTCACCTGGGTGTTTGTGGGTTGGTCGCTCGCCTACGGCGGGAGCGGCGACAATCCTATCATCGGTGGTTTCGACCAGGTGGGACTTGCTGGAACAGTTGAGCTGCTCCTTGCGGAGGCCCAGAGCGTGCCCGACGGCACCCTCTACCCAACGGTTCTCGACATCGTTTTCCAGATGGCGTTCGCGCTCATCACGGCTGGCATCGTGACGGGGTCAGTGGCCAGGCGCATGCGCTTCGGGGCGATCGCGCTGTTCATCGGCATCTGGTCGGTCGTGGTCTATGCGCCGCTCGCGCACATGGTGTGGGGCGGTGAGGAAAGCCTCATCGGGGGTATCATCGGCGCGCTCGATTTTGCCGGAGGCGACGTGGTTCACATCAGCTCGGGCCTCACGGGGCTTGTCCTTTGCCTGTTTCTCGGCGGCCGCAAGGGCTTCGGTCTCAAGACGTACCGCGCGCACAATGTTCCGTTCGTTGCGCTCGGTGCGGGGCTGCTCTGGTTCGGATGGTTCGGCTTCAACGGCGGGTCGGCGTTCGCGGCCGATCACATCGCGGTGCTCGCAGTGCTGAATACCGTGGTCTCAAGTGCGGCAGGTATGGCCTCATGGATGGTCGTGGACCGATTGGCAACGGGAAAGTGCACGCTCGTTGGCGCATGCACGGGCCTCGTCGCCGGCCTCGTGGTGGTCACGCCGGCGGCAGGCTACGTGGAGCCATGGGCTGCGGTGGTCATGGGGATCGTCGTTTCGCCGGTGTGCTTCTTCGCGATCTCGCATCTTAAGACGCGGCTTGGTTACGACGACGCGCTCGATGCGTTTGGTTGTCATGGCATCGGCGGTATCCTGGGCGGTGTTCTAACCGGAATCTTTTGCGTTCCGGAGCTTTCGCCGACGGGAATCGGCGGGCTCATCTATACGGGCAATGCGGAGCTTCTTGCTGATCAGGTGCTGGGCATTCTCGTTACGGTGGCGGCCGTTCTCGTGCTCGATGTGGCCATCGCGCTCGTGGTGAAAGCCGTGTTCCATGGACGGTTGCGTGTGGACGGCGGCGAGGAGGCGCTCGGCCTTGACGTGGCTCAGCACGGTGAGAGCGCGTACCCGGCGTACACGGGGCTGGATGTGTAGCGGCGCACTGGTAGAGTGGCAGCGGGCAGCGCTGCATGGACAGGCGGTTCGCCCGGTCGAGCCGGCGGCGGGAATGCTGCGCAGGCAAGGGGGCAATGCCCGGGCGGCTGGTGTTGCCACGCGGGCGACGGCCCGGTGCTGTAGCCTCGACAGCCGCCACCTATCCTGCGAGAGCGAAGGTATTCAACAGGAGGATTCCATGAAGCAGATTACGGCAATCGTTCGACCCGAGATGCTCGAGCCGCTCAAGGATGCGCTCACCAGCGCGGGCGTGCATGGCATGGCGGTTTCGGAGGTGCAGGGTTTCGGCAACCAGCGTGGCTGGAAGGAGTTCTATCGCGGTACCGAGGTGTTGCTCAACATGGTGCCCAAGGTCAAGATGTGCCTCGTGGTGGCAGATGGGGAAGTCGAGGAGCTTATCGATATCATTTGTGCGGTCGCTAAGACGGGCGAGGTCGGCGACGGCAAGATTTTCGTGACCCCGGTCGAGGAGGCCGTTCGTATTCGCACCGGCGAGCGCGGTGAGGACGCCCTGTAAAAATGATAAAACGAACCGGGTTCGTTTTATCATTCCATGTCGGGGAAGTCAGTTTGGCGGAGCGCCTCATAGAGGACAACGGCGGCTGCATTGGAAAGGTTGAGCGCGCTGATGCGGTAATCCGTGGGATCGATGAAGTTACCGCAGATGTCTTGCCGTTGAAGCGCCTCATGCCCGCCCGCTTGGCCGCGTTCGGCTTGCTCCGCCGGGGCGTACCCCTCTTCGGCGAGCTCGCCGGTGCGGTGCTCCCAGGCGGCGCGGTTGGCGAGCGTCGCCTTGTCGGGCAGCATCGGAATGCGTTCGCAGCTCTCGGCATAGCGCGCGAGCAGCTCCTCGGGGATGCCCGAGCTCTCCTTTCCGAGAACGAGATAATCTCCGTCGCGGTACGTGGACTCCGCATGGGTGCGGCGCGCTTTCTTGGTTAGAAGGTGCAGCCGGGGTTCGGGGCCGTGCGCGGCCAGTCCATTGCGGAGACAGAAGTCGTTCCAGTCCGGGTACACCGCAAGGTCGAGATTGCCCCAGTATCCCAAGCCCGCCCGCTTGAGCGCGCGCTCGTCGAGCGAGAAGCCGAGCGGTTCGATGAGATGCAGCCTTGTGCCCGTGACCACGCAGGTTCTGCCGATATTGCCCGTGTTGGCTGGTATCTCCGGCTCGAACAGCACAAGGTTGAACATCGCGGCCTCCTCGCAGGGGACAAAGGTGCTGAGTTGGGACAAGGATGGAACAAAGGCGCCAGGATATTGTGTCCCACTTCAGGCTTCAAAGCAAAACTCTCGCCAAAGGATCGAATTTTTGGCCACCGTCCGAGTACAGCCTCGATTTCGCTCAAAAGAATGCCAGCTAGAAGGACTGCACATTTTCGTGATACTTGGACGTACGCGCAAAATTCGATCCTTTGGCGAGAGTTTTGCGTCGCGGGGCCGCTTTGGAGGTCTTGAGGCTTGTTTTCCGGGCGAGTATGCGTCGCGCGCATAGCGGCATATCGGGGCAGACGGCGGTGTGCCGGCCCGCTGCGGGCACAATGGTGGCGAAGCATAACGATGCCGTGCGAGCACGGCGGAAAGTGAGGCTACCATGGAGTACCTGAAGCTTAACAACAATGTCAAAATGCCGGTCGAGGGCCTGGGCACCTTTCTTATGGGCCCGGCCGAGGCCGAGGCCGCGTCGCTCGCGGCGCTTGAGGCCGGCTACGAGCATATCGATACTGCAAACGCCTACATGAACGAGAGTAGGCGTCTGCTCATACGTTACACAGTGCGTTTCGAACGGCGCTGCGGGTGGGTTGCCTGCAGCGCCGTTTTTTTGCGCGAGGGAGGTGTGCTTGTGGGCCGGCGTGCTCCTACGATGTCGTCCCCTGCATAGACGGGTTCATAAACTTGCCGAGTGCTCCGCATAATCTTGCCGAAGTTACGTGATTTGCGGCATTCGACAAGTTTTTGCGGAGCATTCGACAAGATAGTGAGCGGTATTGCGGAGAGGTCCCCATAGAAGACGAGATAATCATCGTCTGCTTATTTTTAGCCCTCCTCTGATGAAGGACCTTCTGGGCTGTTTTCGCATTGCGCCGAGTATGCATCTGGCGTATAGCGGCATATCGTCATAGCCGCGGGAATAGCCGTGGCATGCGAGCACAATGGAGCCAAGCACAAGCCATGCACTCGCGGCGCCACGGGTTACGGCGCGGGAGGCACAAAGGAGGTTCCCATGGAGTACAAGACCCTTTCCAGCGGCGTGAAGATGCCCATGCTCGGCTGCGGCGTGTTCCAGATCGACGACGCTACCACCGAGCGCTGCGTTGCGGACGCCATCGCGAGCGGCTACCGCATGATTGACACCGCTCAGGCGTATGGCAACGAGCGCGGCGTGGGCGCCGGCATCAAGGCAAGCGGCGTTGCGCGCGACGAGCTCTTCATCGTTAGCAAGGTGTGGGTTTCCAACTACGGCGAGGGCAAGACCTACGACTCCATCAAGCAGTCGCTCGAGCTCCTTGGCGTGGATCAGATCGACCTTATGCTCCTGCACCAGGCCTACAACGATTACCATGCGGCGTGGCGCGACATGGAGCGTGCGTACAAGGACGGCCTCGTCCGTGCGATCGGCGTTTCCAACTTCAATCCCACGTGCCTGCTCGACATCTGCACGTTCGCCGAGGTGGCGCCTATGGTCAACCAGGTCGAGACCCATGTGTTCTGGCAGCAGCACTACGCGCATGAGAACATGGAGAACCTTGGCGTAGCGTACATGGCGTGGGGTCCGTTCGCCGAGGGCACCAACAACTTCTTCCAGAACCCGTTGCTCTCCGAGATTGGCGAGAAGTACGGCAAGTCCGTGGGCCAAGTGGCGCTGCGCTACCTCCTCGATCTCGGCGTCATCGTGATTCCCAAGTCTACGCACAAGGAGCGCATGGAAGAGAACTTCGACGTGTTCGACTTCCAGCTTTCTGACGAGGATAAGGCGAAGATCGCCGAGCTCGATTGCGACCGCTCGATTTGCTATGACCATCGCGACGTGCAGCTTATCGGCGGCCTGCTAAATCTTGTGAAGGGGCAGATTGCCGCGCAGGCGTAGGCGTGCAGCCGAAAGGCATGGTGGTATGCGCGCTCGGTATCGAGCGCGAGGCGATATTGCGGGATAGGCGGGTGTCCTTCGGATTGCCCGCCTTTTCTAGTGCGGGAACAGGCCGATCGAAAATGATAAAAGTAACCCGGTTAGTTTTATCACCCGGTTAGTTGTATCGTATGGCAACGCTGGAACATGTTCCAGCGTTGCCTTCCAGGCAATATCGTGCCCGCCCGGTTGCGGGAGGCCCATTGCTGCCAGGGTGTTCACCGGGCGACCTCGGCTGCGCAGCTACCGCCTAACCGCCTCGACGATATCCAGCACGGCCTGCGGCGCGTCGATCATGGCGACCACGTAAAACGTGGCGTGCGCGTCGGCGTCTTGGATGGGCACGCGCACGCGGTTCTCGTCGGGGTGGTTGAACTTGGATACGTCGGTGACAAAGCCCAGCACATCTGACGTGCGAATCAGCTGCGCGAGCACGTTGGAATCCTGCTGCATGATGATTCGCGCGTTGGGCAGTGCCGCGCGCGTCATGTCGCCCCAGAAGCCGACGTCGGCGTTCATGAGGAAGGTGCGACCGTCGAGGTCCGCGAGCCTGACGCTCGTCTGCTGCGCGATGGGGTCCGTTGCCGGTGCGTAGATGAAGAGGTTCTCGACCATGAACGGCACGCAGACCACGTTAGGCAGGCCGATGGGCCGCCGCGTGATTGCAAGGTCGGCCGAGCGGTCGAAGAGCCTTCTCTCGACTTCTTGCTCGTCATCGATGGTTTCCGAGGTGAGCATGGTGCCCGGAAAGCGCTCGGTTACGCGTGAGGCGAGCCTCCAGACCGGTGCCGGTGCGACGGACGCGACGTTGAGTGTTTTGAGCTGCCGGTCTGTCGTATTAGGGACGGGCTTGCGGCACTTTTGCATAGATTTTCCGCCGAATGGAGCCGCCATTAATAAAAGTCCGGCCAAAGGATCGGATTTTCACCTACCCCTGAAGTAGACCGTTTTTACGCGAGCCCCTGAGCAGGCATTTTGTGGCGGGCTGCTCTCTGTATACATAGGGGTATCCCGAAAATCCGATCCTTTGGCGGGAGTTTTGATCCCGGCCTGCGCTTTGGATGCCGGACGGGGCCTTCGCCGCTGCGCCGAGGCCAGCTTTCCGGCCACGAATTGGAAGAGTGGGGCTTCTACGGCGGCAAGGGCTTTGGGTATGTCGACCGTGCTCCTGCGTCTTCAGTGCTCGGCACCGTTTTCGAGCCGCTTGTTGGCGCATGTCCGAGCGACCATCATCGTTTGGTTAACGGTCGCTCAGGCAAAGGACCAATCACGAGAGACACTGTTGGCGCCAAGCTCGAAGTGCAGCTTAGCGATGCCAAGGTCGATGCGCCCGCATGAGACGGCGGGCAGCGCCCGGGCGTGCACGGTGTGCTCGTCGGCGGCAAGTTCGAAGCGGAAGCGCTGCTGGTTGACGGCGGTGGGGGCGAGCTGGGCAGCCTTGAGACCAGCAACGAACCAGGCGGGCGCCGTAGCGAGTTCCGAGCCGGCGGCCGTTCGGCCAAGCTTCTCGATTGGTTTTACCTTATGCGCGGCGCCGGTCTTTTCGCCATATCCGAGCGCGATGCAGCAGACGAACTTCTCGCCCGCCGCCACGCGCGCGGCACTTGCCTTCTTGCTATACGTGAGCGCCATCCAGCAGGTATTGAGTCCGAGTTCTTGTGCGAGCAGCACGAGCCGTTCGCCCGCATAGCCGCACGCCTCATCGAGGCCGGGGCGCGTGGGCCCTACGAGCGCGATGTGGTTGCGCACGTTGCGAAACGACCCGTAGTGTGCGAGCCGGCCGTCGAATGCCTCGGGGTTGTCGAGGCAGAGTTGGATGGAAAGGCCGAGCCGCTCGTTCAGAGCGTCGGCCTCGGCCTGCAGCTGCGCGACGGCACCTTCCTTGATGGGCCGGTCAGTGAAGCTTCGCACTGAGTGGCGAGCGGCGAGGAGACTCATGAGGTCGGTACGGTTGAGCGTGGCGATGTGTCGGTCGAAGGGGCTGGGCGGCGTGACGGTCGGTGCGGTCATGCGGGTTCCTTTCTGGAGATGGCCGAATGGGGTGAGGGGGATGAGCCTGCGGCAGGGGATGGGCCTGCGGTGGAAAGCCCCGCGGTGGAGGATGAGCCCGCGGAAGAGGATCCTGCGGCGGCGAAGGTCGCTGAAGTGGGGGATTTCGCGGCAGAGCACGTCGCGGTGGAGTGCCCTGCGGCGGGAGAAGGGTTCGCGTCAGCGCGGCTGTCTGTGGCAGGGGAAGGGCCGGAGCCGGATTCTCTACACGCGTGCTTCCCGGCTTCTGCCCGCGCATCAAGTTCTTGGGCGAGGCGTACGAATTGCTCAGCATGCGTGGTCACGCGAGCGAGCTGCGCCCAACGGTCGAGACGAGCGCTTGCGTGGTAGAAGTTCTTCGTTCCCTGCTGATAATGATCGACGAGGCCTGCGTCCTGCAGAACCTTGAGATGGTGCGAAGTCGCGGGGTGCGAAAGCCGTGCAAGTTTGGCAAGATCGCCTACGCGCACGCCGCCGGGGTACTCGAGCAGCGCCACGAAAATGAGCTGGCGGTTCTCGTTGCCGAGCGCTACAAGCATGTCCCGGCAAGCGCTGAACTCGCGCGCGAGCTGCTGCATGGAACGCGCCGCTGCTTGCGAGCCGCAGATATCGCTCATGGCGCCTCCTTTGCTCGGACGTTTATGCGGTACCGTTCAATGGTTCACAAAAGCGAACCGTTCACCGCATTGTGGGGCATCGGGTGCACGTTGTCATCATCGGGAAAGAAAAACGAGACCAATGAATGGCCGTCGGGGGAAGGCATTGCTGCAGGAATGCGTTCGGTCATACCGTATTCCCGCGAAACCCTGCGCTGGCCTACTGTTCGTGCGATTCGTGGTTCGCGTGTTATCACAACGCACTATGCATAGCGGACCCGTCAGCTGTTGTCCGCACCAGCATCTAGACTTACATTTAGAGGGACATGCGAAGCAGCAGCGACCGCGTGCCGTCACCCATGCGTTATCGGTGCCGGTATTTGGGCTGGTAGTGCTGTTTGCGGCAGGCATGGCTGCCGCCGTCTGCTTCGTCAACAAGGGGAGGGCATCATGCAGTACCGCACGCTTGGCAACACGGGGCTCAAAGTCAGCGAGATCGGCTTTGGCGGCGAATGGATGGACGGCACGCTCGAAGAAACGCTCGCCGTCACGCGCGCCTGCGAGGACGCGGGCATCAACATCCTCGATTGCTGGATGCCCGACCCCACGCGCCGCTCCAACCTGGGCGACGCGCTTCAGGAGCTCGGCAGTCGCGAGCACTGGATTATCCAAGGGCACCTCGGCTCCACGTGGCAGGGCGAGCAATACGTACGCACGCGCGACCTCGACCAGGTCAAGCCCGCCTTCGAGGACCTGCTTCAGCGCTTCCATACCGACTACATGGACCTTGGCATGATTCACTACGTGGATAAGGTCGAGGAGTTCGAGCAGATTATGGCCGGCCCGTTCTGGGGCTACGTGCAGGAGCTCAAGCAGGCCGGTGCCATCCACCACGTCGGCCTTTCCACCCACAATCCAGCGGTGGCCAAGCTCGCGGCGGCCGAGCCGGGCATCGAGATGATGCTCTTCTCCGTGAACCCGGCGTTCGACATGATGCCCGCGAGCGACAATCTCGACGATCTCTTCGGCGATTACAGCGACGAGAGCCTCGACGGCATCAACCAGGATCGCGCGGAGCTCTATGCGCTCGCCGAGCAGGCGGGCACAGGCATCACGGTCATGAAGGGCTACGCGGGCGGCCGCCTGCTCGATGCCGCGACCTCGCCGTTCGGCGTCGCGCTCACGCCAGTGCAGTGCATCCACTACGCGCTCACTCGCCCGGCGGTGGCGAGCATCATGGTCGGTTTCACCACGCCGGAGCACGTGGCCGACGCCGTGGCGTACGAGACGGCCGGGCCCGATGAGCGCGACTACGCGAGCGTGCTCGCCGGTGCGCCGCGCCACGCCTACTACGGGCAGTGCACGTACTGCGGCCACTGTGCGCCGTGTCCCAAGGGCATCGACATCCCCACGGTCAATAAGTTCTACGACCTCGCAGCCATGCAGACGGAGGTACCGGATTCCGTGCGCGAGCACTATCGCGCGCTCGACGAGCGCGCCGACGCGTGCATCGCCTGCCATGCGTGCGAGGGCCGTTGCCCCTTCGGCGTGAAAGTGGCCGAGAAGATGGCGCAGGCGGCGGAGCTTTTCGGCCGCTGGTAGCTCGATGGGTGAGGCTAGCTCGGTTTTACCGCTCCGAGACGGCGCCGCCCTCGACGCGCCACGTGCGCGCGGTGCAGGCACGCAGAAACGCATGGTCGTGGCTTACGAGCAGCAGCGCGCCGGGGTACGCGGCGAGCGCCCGCTCAAGGGCCTCGACCGAATGAAGGTCCAGGTGATTGGTGGGCTCATCCATGATGATGAGCTCAGGCGCGCGCAGCATTCCAAGCGCTAGCATAAGTTTGCGCAGCTCGCCGGGGCTTGTTCTTCCGCCTTCGAGGATGCGGTCCGGTTCGGAGTTGAGCTGTGCCACGGTCGAGAGCACGCGTCCGCGCTCGGCGGGGGAAAGCTCGGTCACGCGTCGCACAATGCGTTGCCGCTCTTCGGTTGTTAGTTCCTGCGGAATATCAAGGACGGCGAGGTCGGCGGCGATGCGAGGCTTCAGATAGCGCAGGAGCGTGCTTTTGCCCGCGCCGTTCGGCCCCACGATGCCGATATGGTCGGTGTTGCCCACGAACAGGCGCGGCACCGTGAGCACGCTGGGCCCGCAGGGTATTTCGGTCGCGTCGATGCGCAGAAGCGTCTTGCGCGGGCTCGGCCGCGCTTCGAGCCAGAGGTCGCCGTCGTAGCGCTTTTCGATGCGCGCTTGGTCGAGGCGGTCGCGCGCGGCGGCAACCCGTGCGTCCATTTGAGCGGAGAGCCTGCCCCGCGCGCCGTCCTGCCCGGTGAGCTTGGCAAGGTCGATCTTACCCTTAGCGGAATGGTCTTTCGGGTCGAGGTGGCGTTTGGAGAGGCGCGCCTGCGCCCGCGCGGCTTCGTGCGCTCGGGCATCCTTTTCGGCAGCGAGGCGCGCCAACTGAGCTTTTGCCGTTTGCCGCTCTCTTTGGTTCGCCGTCCGTTCACGCTCCGCCTGCGCATGCGCTGCCGTGTAGCCGCCGGGCCGCCCAATGAGCTTGCCCGCTTCGAACGAGATGCAGCGGTCCGCGAGCGCATCGAGTAGGTCGCGGTCGTGGCTCACAAGGATGCCCACGCCGGTGAAGCTGCGGAGCGCTTGGGCGAGTTCCTCGCGGGCTTCGTGATCGATATGGTTGGTCGGCTCGTCGAGCACGAGCGCGTCGGGTCGCTGCCAAAGCGCAACGGCGACCTGCAGCTTTTTGCGCTCGCCATGCGAGAGCTCGTCGAAGCGCCAGGGCATCTCGTCGTCCAGATGAAAGATCTCTCGCAACCGCCGCGCTTCGCGCCCATAGTCGAGGGCAAAGTCTGCGAGCGCGTCGGGTGGGACATCCGTTTCTTGGGGGCAGAGCACGCAGAAGAGGCCTCCCGTCACGCTGCCAGAGTCAGGCTTGAGCGCGCCAACCGCAATGCGTGCGAGCGTGGTCTTGCCGCAACCGTTGTCGCCCAGAAGGCCGCTCCAGCCTTGTGGGAAGGTGACATTTACGTTGTTCAGGATGGGTTCCGTGGCGCCAGGATAGGTGTAGCGCACGTTCGAAAGGGTAATCTGCATTGGCATGTCTTCCTGGTAGGGCGTCGTGCTCGGTGCCATGGGACTCTTGGCGAACCGGTGTGGCCGCGGGTTGCGGCGCCACAGTGCGGCTGCCGGCTACGAGCGCCAAATGAATAAGTGGTTGAACATGTCTAGCAGATGCGCACGGTACCTCGTTCCTCCTCGCCGGACCGATGGCGTCGCCACACGCGCTGCAGGGCCTCATGCCCTACTCGGCCAACGGCGCCAGTATACGGTCCTTCCCGCTCGCGCGCAATGCCAAAACTGTCGAATGGGGGCTGTCGCCATTTGACATGCTTGTTGCCATTTTTCAATGCCGGTCCGCTGCCGCTTTTCAATAAACTTTCATGCCGAAGTACGCAGTAAGAGACTGAAATCTCTTTCTTATTGCGTAATTCGGCATGAAAGTTTATATGAGAGGCTGGCCTGGCGTCACGTTGAACGCGTTTCGTCTGCCTGCGGTCTGCCGTGGCACTCGTTTGCACCGTAGCGTCCGTCCATGCCATGCGTATCAGTTTTATATTCACTTTTGCCTTGCGATTGAAAAGTTTCAAGCAGGGAGTGGCAGCGTAGAGGTGCCTAGAGTGAAGAGCTGCTTGGGCGGGTGCCGGAGCGCGATGGAGGTCTTCGCGCTTCAGGCCAAATGAAGGGGACCGGGCGAACGGCGGGCGTGCGGCGAACTCGCCGCAGAAAGCACCTGTTAGAACCCGTTGCGGTTGGCGAAGCGCTCGGATTCGTCGTAGACGCCGTCAACGGATTCCGCCCAGGGAATGAAGTCGGGCGTGTCGACGATGATGCCGTCGGCGTCCCATGCCGCTTGGTGAGAGAGGTCCCAGGCTTCGCGCGGTTGCGGGCGCACGGGCAGGTACGGTGCCATGTAGGTGGGGTTGAGCAGGAAGAACGCTCCTCCTTCGCATCGCGCGGCAAAATCGCGGAGCGCCCTGCGCGCGGGCTTGCGGCGACCGAGCTTGTAGAGCAGGAGCGTGCGGGCAAGCAGGAACCACGGCGAATCGTCGAGCACCGCGGCGGCGCGCTCGCCGCGCTTCGCCTCGAGTTCATGGGCGAAGGCGAAAAAGCCCTCCTCATCTTCCAAGCGCGCGAGCGCCAGGAACACCGTGCCCTCGGCGTGGCTTGGGTACCCCGAGGCCCGGAGCACCAGGCGCGCATAGCGCTCGGCCGCCCGGTAGCGCGCGCTCGCGAGGCACATCTGGGCGAGCGCTTCGAGCGTGTGGAGCCAACCGACGAGCGTCGGCTCCTCGACGGTCAAGACGGCTGTCGTGGTGATCGGGTCTGCGCCTTCGAGCGTGCGCTCCGCCACGAACCGTTCATCCCAAAAATGAGGTGCGTTGTCGGAGAATCCCGCTACGTTGCTCACGAGCTGCTCGTGCACGCGGTGCTCGAGCTTCATGAGCTCGCCGAGGCAGGCGTCGATGCTGATGTTCGAGAGCAAAAGCCCCACGAGGTTCGCGTCGATGCACATGCGGTCGGTCTCGGCAATCTTGAACAGGGCGAGCCGCGTCTCGTCGAAGAGCTGGGCGCGCTTGCGATCGAACTCTTCGTCGTCCGGAACGTCCTCGATGGCGCGGAGGCGCTGCATGAGGTGCTCGTGGGCATGGGCGTAGGCAACGAGAGCCTGCTCATGGGCGCTGTTGGCGTATTTCTCCATGCGCTGCGGGATGTCTTTGTGCACGAGCTCGCGCGCCGCCGCTGTAAGCTCTGGGTGCGCCGCCAGATACATGCGCTCCAGGTATGCCGAGACGTAGGTCCGCGCTTCCATCAGTTCTCGCCTCCGCCGCCCACGCCCCGCGCGCCATGTGGAGCGCGCTGGCGTTTCGCGGATTCCTGAAGGTCTCCCTCAACGAGCTCGTGCGTGGCGATCCACACTGCGAGTCCGGCGTTGTCGGGCGCACCGAGCCCCTCTTGCAGGAGCGGCGTCGCTTCGCTTATGGCGAGCACGAGTTCATCCTCGCTTCCGGGCATCACGTTAACGCGCCCGAAGACGCCGTCGGGGAACTCGGCTTGGAAGTAAAGCGCCTCGGCTGCGTGCGGGTAGGTCTGGAGTATCGAGCGCAGTGCCCGGGTCGCGCCCGCGAAGTCGAGCTCGTGGTAGGCGATGGCGAGCTCGGCAAGAAGCTCCCATGCGTCAGAGGTCTTTTCGGCAAGATGGTGCCGGCGGCGGGCGGGTGTGGGCGAGCGGTACGCCGCAGCGTGCTTCTGACGAAAGCGACGCAGGTCATCACGGGTACATTCAAGTTTTGCCATGGCGAGCACCGCGGTCAGGCGCACATCGGCGGGATCGTCGGGTGCGAAAGCGAGGCAGTCTTCGGCAGTATCGAGCGCGAGGTGGTATTGCCCGGCTACGAGCGCGCGTGCGGCGATGGCGGCAAGCCAGCGCACATAGGGCCGCTTGCCAAACCCGTTCGCGAATTCCCGCGCATAGACATCGCGGGCGGAGGAGACCATCCGCTCGAGGTCCGCCTCAACCTCAGCCCGGTGGTCGATGAGGTAGCCCACATAGGCGTCGTTCGTTTCGGCTTCCACCGCCGCGAGCATGCGCTTGGCGTCCCAGTTACCGGGGTCGAGCTCGCATGCCTCGCGTAGCTGCGCCTCGGCTTCTGCCGCCTCGCGATCAGCGGTCTCGTCGTCCTGGGCGAAGGGCAGGCGGTAGTCGATGGTCTCGGTAGCAAGGGTGACCAGGTGGAATGACCTATCGCGATCGGTGGCAACGAGGCTCGCCGGGTCGCGGTTGTACTTCTGCAGGCACGATTCGATGAACGGCGCGTTCTCGATGGGGTAGATGCGCTCGCGCTGCATCGCGCCGAGGATCAGGCGCAGGCAATCTTCTTGTATGGGGTCGTATGCCATGGGCCTCCCTCCGCGCTGTCTGAGCGCATTACCGCGTGCGCTATGGCTGCTCTCCGCGCGCCGACGTATCTCGGCGCTTCGTATGGTGAATGGAATAGGATAGCACGTACGGGTATGTTCTGCCACGCGCGTGCTTGCGAGCGCGTTTGTGTGAGGGCTTTGGGGTAGTGCTCGCGTTCTCTAGCGAGATTCGGACAACGTTTGCCTTGTCGGGCGAAGTTCGAGCGCCATCTGCGTTCTCGGGCGAGTTTCGGACATTGTGGGCGTTTTCGGGCGACTTCTGGACGCTCAGGGGGCTCGGACATTTCTTTGGACGGGCCTAGGCGGCCAGCCCGAGCCGCTCCCTGCGGCCCCTGATCGTATCGTACACGGTGAGGCCCCCCTCGCGGAAGGCCTTGAGCCGGCCCTCCCGGTACCAGCGGACGTAGTCCCCGAGAGCCCCGACGAACTCCTCGGCCGTCCAGCCGGACCAGTCGCGCCCGCGGAAGAACTCGACCTTGAGCGTGCCGAAGAAGCCCTCCATCGCGGCGTTGTCGGGCGAGTGCCCCTTGCGCGACAGCGACCTGGTGACGCCGAGCCGCCCGCACTCGGCGACCCAGTCCGGGGTGCGGTAGTGCCAGCCGCGGTCGGAGTGCAGCAGGAAGCCGCCCCCGACGGCCGCCGCGGCCCCTCCCAGCATCTCGGCGACGAGGGCCTTGGAGGGGCTGGTCCCGGCCGAG
>NZ_CEWCAA010000030.1:0-25511 GCF_982429025.1 Enorma sp. | reverse complement strand
TTTCCATACCCAAGGAGGGAGCATGGGGTTCGAACCCCGTTTGGGGCGCGGAGCGAAGCAAACGCGCGAGCGTTTGCCGCGCAGCGCGCAAGGCGGCGCAGCCGCCGCAGCGGAAAGAGCGCGCGCAGCGCGCGGCGAACCCCCTTACCTCCACCAACATTTTTGAAAGCCTCGCTACGGCGGGGCTTTTTCATATCCAAGGAGGGCACGGGGTCTTTAGCAAAGGCCCCTCATATCGCAAAGCACTCCCTAAAAGGCGTTGGTACCCGCCCAACCGGCATCATTCCATCTGTTATGATGAAACCTCTGAGCACCTAGGAGGTCTTCATGCGCGCTGTTGATCTGGAACTCTTTAAACCCGAGCTGGTGTTCTTCGATTTCGAGGCTACCAATAGCGACGAGCTCTTCGAGAAGCTCGCCAACGAGCTTGCTCCATATGGCTACATCAAGGATTCGTGGCTCGCTGGCATCAAGAAGCGCGAGGAAACTTACCCCACGGGCCTTGTCTTCGAGACGGTTTCCGTTGCTCTGCCGCATGTCGATCCGGAGCACCTGAACAAGCCCTATATTGCCGTCATCAAGCCAAAGGAGCCTATTGCATTTAGGGGTATGGCTGGAATCGATGGCGACGTGCCCGCGCAGATCATCGTGAATCTCGGCCTGACGGCGCACGAAGAAGGGCAAGTTGCCGTACTCCAGGCGCTTATGGGCGTTTTCCTAGATACCGATGCCGTGTCCAGAATCATGGCGCAGACCACCCCTGAAGGCATGATCGAAACAATGCGCGAGCTCTGCTCGTAGCCCTGCGCTCAAGGTGAGCCGATGGGAGCGCGTTGACATTTCGGCGTGCTCCGCCAATCTCGAAGCATGCTTCGCCGAGCCTGTATATACTGGTAACCCCTGAGCGTCGCTCGGGTTTTCAGCCTCTATACGATAGAAAAGAGCCAGCACATGAGTGCCAGCACCTCGCGGGCGGCCCGTCCGTCAACCATGCTTCGCCGTTTTCTTGCCTACTATGGCCCTCAGAAGCACCTTTTCATTGCCGATACCGTTTGCGCGCTCGTTATCGCAGGTATTGACCTTGCGTTTCCGGTGATTCTGCGCGCGCTCACCAACGGTCTTTTCACCAAGGGACAGCACGCGATTATGGCATCGATCGGCATGGTCGCCGTTGGGCTCGTAATCATGTACCTCATTCGTTGCGCATGCCGCTATTTCGTGTCTGCCCAGGGCCATATCATGGGCGCCCGCATGGAATCGAAGATGCGCCAAGACCTCTTCGACCAGTATGAACGCTTTAGCTTCAGCTACTTCGATCGCGTGAACTCGGGTGACATGATGAGCCGCGTGGTCAATGACCTCTTCGATATCTGTGAGGCGGCCCACCACGTGCCGGAGTGGATCATCATCTGCGGCGTCGAGATTATCGGCGCGTTCGTGATCCTCTTTACCATCTCACCCGCGCTCACCGGGGTCATGGCGCTGGTTACTGCGGGGTTCGTTGCGCTCATGGTGGTGCAGAACCTCCGCATGCGCTCCGTCTACACCGACAATCGCGTCAAGATCTCCGAGGTCAACTCTCAGCTTCAGGACTCTCTCGCCGGCATGCGCGTGGTGAAGTCGTTCGCGAACGAAGAGACCGAGCGCATCAAGTTCCGCCGCTCCAACGACCGCTATCTCGGCTCGAAAGAGGCTATGTATCGCGTGATGGGAACCTATCAGGCCACGAGCGCGCTCATGACCGGGGCGCTGTTCACGCTCGTGGTGGTGGCAGGCGGGTGCCTTGTTGCCGCGGGCCGCATGAGTGCGGTCGATATGGCAACGTTTGCGCTCTATATCAGCCTTTTCACCACGCCCATCGAGACCCTCGTCAACTCGACCGAAACGTTCCAGAAGGCCATCGCCGGCTTCCGCCGCATGGACGAAGTGCTTCAGAGCGCGCCCGATATCGAGGATGCGCCCGATGCCCGCCCACTCAAGGTGAGCGCTGGTGCTATCGAGTACCGCAATGTGTGCTTCAGCTACGAGGACCGCGAGCTCGAGGATGAGCACCGCGCGGGCGACGAGCGTCCGGTCATCGACCATCTCAACCTCTCGATCCGTCCGGGCGAGACCATCGCGCTCGTGGGCCCGTCGGGCGGTGGCAAGTCTACAACGTGTTCGCTGCTGCCCCGCTTCTACGATGTGCAGGACGGTTCTATCTGCATTGACGGGCAGGATGTGCGAAGCGTCACACAGCGGAGCCTGCGTCAGGCGATAGGCCTGGTTCAGCAGGACGTATATCTCTTCGACGGAACCATCGCCGAGAACATCGCGTACGGAAGGCCCGACGCATCGTTCGAAGAGATTGTCGAGGCTGCCATCCGCGCGAACATCCACGAATTCATCGAGAGTCTTCCCGAGGGCTACGATACGGTGGTGGGGGAGCGCGGAAGCCGTCTTTCGGGAGGTCAGAAGCAGCGCGTGGCCATCGCGCGCGTGTTCCTCAAGGATCCTGCGATTCTCATTCTCGACGAGGCGACTTCGGCGCTCGACAACGAGAGCGAGGAGGCAGTGCAGGAATCGCTCGAGCGCTTGGCGCGCGACCGCACGACGATCATCATCGCCCATCGCCTCTCGACCATTAAGAACGCCGACGAGATCGCGACCGTGGAGCGTGGCCGAGTTGTGGAGCGCGGCACCCACGAGGAGCTTCTCGCACAAAACGGCACGTACGCCCGCTACTATCGAATGCAGTTCGAGGGAATGCGTGCCACCAGCGCCTAAGGCTTGTGGCCTGCGCGGGGCCGCGGCTCTTGCATGGAGGCATTCGCTCGCATTCGGATTTGGCTCGACAGGAAGACGATGGGAAAGAAACGGCAGCTCACACCAGAAGAAGTGACCGAGCTCTTCTCGGAGGTCGACGCATCGGGCGTCATCGACCCTGCGCGCGTGAAAACGCGCAAGAAGCGCTTGATGTCATGGCGCGCCGCGCGCAGCGCTGGTGACGAGGAGGCCGAGGAGCGCCTGACCGCGGAAGACCGCCGCTCGCGCACGGGCAGCACGGTCGACCCGCTTTCTGACGAGGACCCTTCGGGTTCGAAGGTGGGCAACACCATCTCGCGCTTTGGCGTGGCGTTCATCGTGGGCATCATCGTGCTCGTGGTGGGCATGCAGGTGGGATACGGCGTCATGCGCCGCCTGAACACGGCAAACCTTTCGGACACGGTGAATACGGAGACCGTGAGCCGCGCCATCGAGGGCGGTCTGGAGTGGGGCAACGGATTTACCCAGTTTCCGAGCACCTTCACGGTGGACGAGGCAGATGAGCGCACGGGCGTGGTTGAGGTAAGCGTGGTTTCGACCGACGCGTCCAACGAGCTCGAGCTGTTTTCTAACAGCCAGATCGAGGCGGCGGCGCTCGCTACGAACGCGCTGCTTAACGACAACATCAATCGCGTGGTGTACAACGTCTCGGCCGTTATGGACGAGGATGGGAACATCGTGAGCGACGGGCTGTTCTCGTTCTTCCCTGTTGATGGCACCGAGCGGCAGATTTTCACGTTCATCTGGACGAAGAATATATCTGAGGCGTCGAGCAACGTCGACTGGGAGCTGCGGATTGTCGGTATGGACGAGGAGGTCGCCAGCCGTATTCAGAAGCAGGTGAACTCGGTGTCGTCGCTGATAGACACGCCGAGCGTCGACCAGAGCGATATCGAGGCTCAGGAAGACGAGCTGGCTTTGGAGCAAAGCCTTAAGGGCAAGGATGTGTTCTTGGGGACCGACGACGGCCAGACCCTGAGGGACGCTCTCTCCGCTGCGCATAACTCGGACGCGACTGCTGCGCAGCAGGATGCAGCTTCCGGGGATTCTTCAGGGCAATAGCGTTCTGCGGGGCGAAAGGCTCCGCGGTGCAAGAGGCATTCGGCCTCTCATATACTCGGATGTGCGCCTTTAGGGCGTTGTGTTGCGCTAACCGGCTCGATTTTGGTGCTAAAGACCCCCTGTGGAAGTGGTTCGGTGCAAAACTCCCGTCAAAGGATCGGATTTTGGGGTACGTGACGAGTAGCCAACATTATCGCACTTCTCGTACCAGCGCTTTTCATGCGCTCGCCACGGGGTATATCTGGGCCATTCGTTAAAATCCGATCCTTTGGCGAGAGTTTTGAAGCGCTGGTGCTGCAAGAGGGTAGATTCAGGCGAAAACGGGGTGTGAGCGAAACCAGAAGCGAAAAAGCGGGGGGTGTTTGTCCCGGTGGGACAAACACCCCCCGCTCGAAAACGGCAGCCAAAAAGGGAAGGCCATGCAGATCGGCCGCCGCGAATCCTGGGTTACTCTGTGCGGGCTATGCTAGCAGCGCCGTGACCTTCCCGAGCAGCGGCTCATAGCTAACGCCGCGCTCGCGGAACTGCGGCTGCTTCGAGGAGACGATCATCGCGTCGTGCACGAAGTCGCCGGCGAAGCGGACAGCCTCGTCGAGCGCCTTTCCAGCCATGACGGCAGCCAGCAGGCACGAGCAGTACAGGTCTCCTGTTCCGTGCAGCATGTAGGGGAGTAGCTCGTTGTTTACCTCGAAGAACGCGCCCGACTGCGACCCAACGAAGTTACGGATGAGCCCATCGCCGCGCTGCACGCCCTTGAGCACCACGGTCTTGGTCCCCTTGGCAAGGAGCGCTTCCACCATCCGCCGCGCTTCGTCGTCCGAAATGCTCTCGCCCGCCCAGGCATCGCCGATCGGCTCATCGAGGATGATGGCAGCCTCGGTAAGGTTGGGGGTGAGAATGTCCGCGCCCTCGGCGAGCTCGGCCATGGCGGAGCAAAGCTCGGGGGTGTAGGTGGCGTACACCTTACCGTGATCGGCCATGACGGGGTCAACGATGCGCAGGGCCTTCGGGTAGGTTTCGTAGATTCCCTTGATGATGTCTACCTGCTCGGGAGCGCCCAGAAAACCGGAGTACACGGCGTCGATATCGACTCCAATGCCCTTCCAGGCTTCGAGATAATCGGGCAGAATCGCGGTCGTGTTGTGCATGTACCAGCCAGGAAACGCCGTGTGACTCGAAAAGAGCCCGGTTGGCACAGGACAGACGTCGCAACCGGCGGCCGAGAGCACGGGAATGGCGACGCCGAGCGAGCACTTGCCGTAGCCGCACAGGTCGTGCACGGCAGCGACGCGCGGGATGTAGTCCCCCTCGCGTTGATAGAGGGGTGGCAGGGAGCTGGTGATTTGGTTAGACATGGATTGCCTTCTTTCTTCCGCGGACTTATGGACCAGCGTACGAGGCACCAGCATAGTACTTGCATGTCCTGTGCGGGGCGAGAAACACGTTCGTTACGCAACGAACGCGGAGCGGCCATGAAGCAAATCGCCGATCCTGAGTCGGTGGAGCATAATTCCACAATCGTTACACGGGAGAGTTGGTGATATGCCTGCGCGTGGTGGATTCGCGCACCACAAGCTCAGTTTCCATGGTCATTGACCCCGGCGCGGCAGCCCCCTTCATGCGTTCAAGGAGGATGTTGCAAGTGGTATAGTCCATACGATAGCGCGGCTGGTTCACCGTGGTGAGCGTGGGTGTCGTCATGATGGCGTTGTCGGTGTTGTCGAAACCCACGACCATGAGGTCGCCGGGAACCGTAAGTCCAGCTCGCCGCGCAGCACTGATAACCGCGGCTCCATAGGTGTCGGAGCATGCGAATACACCGTCGGGGGCATTGACAGATTCCAGCATGTGACACACCGCGGAGTGGGCAAGGCCGTAGCTGTTATCGGGCACGCGTACGATCCACCCATCTTCGATGTCGATGCCGTGGGTCTTTGCCACCGACAAAAACCCGTCCATGCGCCCGCGCGCTCGTGGCGGGCTTCTCGGTCGTGGTGTTCAACATGACGGGTTCCATTCCGGTAACGCTCCTGTTTGCGTTGGTGTTCGGCGCGGCTTGCGGCCTTATCAACGGCTTTCTGGTTGGCGTGGTCAAGATGCCCGCGTTTATCGTGACGTTGGCAACGATGCTGATCTACCGTTCGCTTGCGCAGTACGCGTGCCAGCACTTGCCCGGCGAGCTCATTGGCAATGGAAGCTCGGTGTATCGCATGTCCAGCGAGCTGGGCGCCTACGACGCCCTGTACTCGTTTGGCAACGCGCGCGTGGCCGGCGTGCCCATCGTTGGCCTCACGATGGTGCTCGTGGTGGTGCTGTTCGTGTATATCTGCGCGTCGACGAAGTTCGGCAAGAAGATCTACGCGGTGGGCTCGAACGCCAAGGCAGCGCACCTTACGGGTGTTAGCGTTCCGCTCATGAAGATGCTCGTCTTCACGATCGCCGGCGCCCTTGTGGGGCTTTCCGCGTTCCTGTGGATTGCCATGAACGCCTCTGCCGACCCGGCTACCACCGGCTCGAGCTACGAGATGTACGCCATCGCCGCTGTGGTGCTTGGAGGCATTAGCATGAGCGGCGGCCGCGGGCGCATGATCGGCGTGCTGTTCGGTGCGCTTTCGTACGACGTAATCGATAAGATCATCATCGCGCTCAAGATGGATGCGCTGATCCAGGACACGATCAAGGGCGTTATCCTGATCATCGTGATCATGATCCAGGTGGCAGGGCCGCAGATCAAGGAGTTCTTTGGGCGCAAGGGGACGAAGAGCTCGAAGTAACGGCTTGCGCCGAGCTTTGGCGCTCAGCGATACGGGCAAGGAACGCCGCTGCGTTTGGCGGCGGTGCGGCTTCGTGTGGAAGCAGGTTTTGCTAGTGAGCTCCGGTCTCGCCGGTGAGCGCCGGTTTTGCTGGTGAGCTCCCGCCCAGCCGGCGTTCGTGAAACATAGCCCTTCTTTCCGGGGCCCCGTGCATGACGACGCGCGGGGCCCTTTGTTATTCCTGGGCGCGGCGAGGTGAATAAAGCAAGGGGGTTCGCCGAAATGGCCTGGGGAGGCGTCAAGCAATCCGTGTTGTTCAGCACCAAGAAATGGGCTAAGGCGGTTTTCCCAGAGACAGCTTGGCAGACGGGGGCGACATCCGTTGCTATCTGTTCATGCTCTTGGGTGCAGGCGGTGACTGCCGGGGATGCCAGCGAACGGTAGTCCATAATCGCCAGAGCACCATCGAAAAGCCGTCAAAATGTAGCTCCGGATGTTGCGATTGTATCTTCGCCGGCCGCCGACGGAAAAAATCGGTGAACGGAAAACACGAGGTAACGTAAACTTTAATTTAGGTTTTATACCAGATTATGTTACCCCCCTACTCCTAAATAGGTCGTACCTCCAGCGCAAACGAGCATAAAATCCCGCTTATGTAGGCGCGTATCAGCACTAATAGCAGCTGAAACGTAGCTAAGTGCAAGATTGTCGGAGGAAGGCACGTTATGTTGAGGGTGAAAAAGAGCGTGGGGGGGGGTCTCGTCGCAAGGCATTAACTGCAATTGCTGCAGCGGTTGTGCTCATGTTTGTGGCGACCGTAACCTCGTATGCGCTCGGCTATGATCCGGTTGGAGCAATCTCGGGCGCATTAGGAATAAGCCCTCGCTCTGCGGCAACTACGACGGGCGTGTGGGAGGCAGATACCTCTACGCAAAACTCGTGGTATGAGGGTGATCTCGGTGTTTCTGGTCAGGGGGATAACTCCACTCAGAACACGGGCCGCATTTGGACAGACAAATCCGTCTATAGCGGCGATGCAACTCTGACGAACGCCTCAAGTGGTGAAACCACTTTCACCGTTGAAAACGACGAGGGGACCGCCCTTGTTGAGCTTTCGGCGCTTTCCTCTGCTGCGAGGATTTCTGGCGTTACGACTGCGAGCCAGCCACTCGACATCGTTCTCGTGCTCGACGCGTCGGGCTCGATGGACAACGTACAGTCGAACAACAACCCTTATCTCGATTCCTATGCCGAGGCGTATAACGTCCGCAACGGTAACGGGCTGACATATTACGTTCTTGTCGACGGTGAGTATCGCCAAGTGCAATACTCAAATCGGCAGCGCAGATGGTACTACGGAAGCGATTGGAACCCCTCTTACGTTACGCCCATGACAAGCGCTGACGACACAACTCCTGGGCGTGTGCATTTCTACACGCGCATGACGAAGATGGATGCTCTGCAACAGGCTGCCGACAATTTCATTGCTCAGACTGCTGCAGAGAACGCTGAGATTACCGATCAGACTCAGCAGCACAGGATTGCTTTGGTCAAGTTTGCTGGAAACAGCAGCGACTCGCCTGGAAACAATACATATACCTATGACGGGAATACATATAATTATTCTCAGATCATGTCTGGCTTCCAGTATGTAGATGGAAACACAAGCCGGACGCTTCAGAATACAGTCAACAGCCTTGATGGCAATGGATCCACGCGTGCAGACTATGGTCTCGCCCATGCTAATCGTCTCATGAATGGACGGGCGAATGGCGGTTACGGCGATGGAGCGCGCAGCTATGCTCAGCGCGTTGTCATTTTCTTTACCGATGGTCAGCCTACAAGCAGTGATGGCTTTGAAGGGTCGGTTGCGGCTCGAGCGATTAACGAAGCATACGAGCTTAAGGACAACGGTGCGCTGGTTTTCAGTATCGGTGTGTTTGATGGGGCCATGCCGAGCGATACAAGCGGCAGCTTCAACCGCTACATGAATGCCGTTTCCAGCAACTATCCCGATGCTCAATGCGGTGATTATGAGTGGACTTGGAATGGTCGGGAGTGGCAGCAAAATAATAATTTCTCAGATCTACAGCTTGGGGACCGCGCTCCAGAAGATGAGCAATACTACTATGCCGCCGAAGATGCTGAAAGCCTGAACTCGGTCTTTGAGGCGATTTACGATCGCGTAACCGAAGGCGTTGCCACTCCACCGATTGCCAACGACGGTGAAACCACCATTGGCGGACAACCAGTTGGCTACCTGACCTTCACCGACCAGCTTGGCGACTACACCGAGGTCAAGAACTTCAAGCGTGTTATCTATGCTGGCCATGAGTTCACTCTTAATGAAGATACGCCAACGAGTGTCGACGAGGAAACCGGCGACACGCTGTATCACTTTGCGGGTGAAGTTACCGCGAATGACATTTACGGTGAGTCAAATCTCGCTGATCTCATCGTGCGCGTTCACCATGAAAATGGGCGGACGGGCGACACGGTGACCGTTGAGATTCCAAGCTCCCTGCTTCCGCTGCGTCTGTACACTGCGGGCCCCAACGACGAGGGCGGAATCGACAACGACGTTAAGGATGCTTATCCCATTCGCATCTTCTACACCGTTGGCCTGAAGGACGGCTTGGTTGACAATAACGGGACGCTCGATACGTCCCAGATTGACAGCAGCTACATTACAAGCCATACCGATGCAAACGGGAACCTCGTATTCCATTCGAATAGCTACGCTGGCCGCAACAATAGCGCTACGACAGCGGGCGGTGCCGGTACTACCACGGCTACCTTTACTCCGGCTACCACTAACGCCTTCTATTACTTCACGTCAGACACGCCTATCTATAACACTCAGAACACTAATGATCCTGCTGGAACATTGCAGCCTGGCAGTCAGTACTGGTACATGCGTACCTACTACTATGGCGGCGAGGAGCAGCAAGAGTGGGTGCAGTTCACGTACGATAACAATCGCCTTTCTGAATACGTGAGCACTGATGAAAACGATCATGCATATATCGAGTCCGGTGCACCTCGTTTCACGCGCGCGAACGAGTTTGTGGCGGCCAAGGCCGATGGCGCTAACGTAACCGATACAGCTGAGAACTCCATTTCTCCGGATTGGAGCGGCTCCGGTGAAGTCACCGTCACCCTCGGAAATAATGGGCGTATCGCCTACCCCATGAAGGGCGACCTTCGTATTGACAAAGATGTCAATTGGGGTGACGGCACGGAGAGCCCGGATAAGGAATTCACCTATACGGTGAACTTCAACGGTGATGAGACCATTACCGGTGAATTTGATTATACGAAGTACACTGAAGACGGTACGGCAATTGACAACAACGGAGATGAGCTTGGCGAGGGCCAAACCACCGGTACGCTTGCAGACGGCGGTACGGTAACCCTCACCGACGGCCAATACATCATCGTTTCTGATTTGCCAGCGGGCACAACGTTTGAGATTGTGGAATCCACCGAGAACGGGTTCACCCCGAGTGTGCAGGTGGGTGCTGGTGAGACTCAGCAGTCTGCTACGGCTAACGGCACCGTTACGTCGAGCGCAACCACTCAGGTAACGTATACCAACAAATATGACTTTACTGGTACGGTAACCACGACCGAAGCCATCGGTGGTAGCAAGGTTCTGACCGGCCGCGATTGGGCCAACGGCGAGAGCTTCACGTTTACTATTTCGGCGTCGAATCCTTCCGATGCTCCGATGCCGGAGAACGCTAGCGTGACGCTGACGGACGACGGTACCTATACAGAGGACGAGGCCTACGACTTCAGCTTCGGTACGATTGAGTATGAGAAGCCCGGTACGTATACCTACACCATCAGCGAGCAAAACCCCTATGCGTCTGGCATGAATGCGTCGTCCGCCTCCTACACAGTCACGGTGACTGTCGAGGATAACGGCGACGGCACCATGAAGACTCCGGTCATCAAGGTTGAGCAGACTGCTAATGATGAGGGAACTACGCTTGATGAACCCGTTGATGTAACTGACGGCAATGGGGCTCGATTCACGAATGAGTTTACTGGCAATGATGAGTACACCGTGAACCTTGAGGGCTCCAAAACCTATACCGATTCCACGGGCGAAACGAGCATTGCCGATACGAGGTTTGGCTTCACGCTGACGCCGCTGGGTGGCAAGACCGATGCTTCCCTCGGTGACTATGACATTGACGCGGAAGATGTCCCGAAGCCCTCGAGCGACCAGGCGACGACAAACGCCAGCGGTGCGTTCCGCTTCCGTAACATTGTTTTCGACATCAATGATGTGGGCAATACTTACTACTACACGGTGACCGAGAATCTGCCCGATGGTGTCACTGCCGATATGGACGAAGATGCCAATACGGATGGCGTTCAGTACCAGGGCATGACCTACGACCAGCATGTAGAGAATGTCTCGATTGAGGTCTATCAGGTAACCAACGATAACATTCAGGATGGTCAACAGGTCGGCGATGTTGTTGCCAATGTGCACGATGACGCGGACGACATCACCTTCGCTAACAGCTACACACCCGCGCCCGTTCAGAATGCCGGGGACGATGCGGTAACCATCACCAAAGAGGTTGATGGGCATGCGGCAACCGATGGGCAGTTCAGTTTCACGATGAGTGCGGCTGACGACGCTACGCGCGCCGCCGTCGCTGCCGGCCAGATCACCGGCGAGGGCTTTGAGGCCGATGACCCCAATACTGACGATGTCAATGAAGCGGTGACTCAGGTATCGCAGGCTACAGGCGCTATTGCGAAGGACGACAGCCAGCAGCTCACCTTCCCGACGCTGACGTTCTCGCAGGTCGGCGATTATACCTTCGAGGTGACTGAGAATATTCCGGAATCTGTGCCGAGTGGCTGGACGTACGATACCCATACCTACACGGTGACGTTTAGGGTGTCGGACAATCACTCCGGCCAGTTAAGCATCGAGACCATCACTGAACCCAGCGAAACCAATAGTCCTACGTTCACCAACAGCTATAGCGCCGACTTCAATTATCTTGAGGGCGCCGGTGGCCTGGTGATGAGTAAGACGCTCAATGGTTACAGCATGACCCAAGGTCAGTTCAGCTTCACCATTACTGGTGCCAATGAAGCCTCTACGGCAAAGTTGAGCCCAGCGGACCAAAGCTTTAGCAACCCGCGTGGCGCAAGCAGCGGTAGCGCGGTGTTGTGGCGCGTGTTCCGTAATATGACGTTTGACGAGGATGATGCTGGGCAGACGTTCACCTTCACGGTGCATGAGGTCGTTCCCGAGGATGGTGCTCCTGCAGGCTACACCTACGACACGCAGGACGTTACGGTTGCTATCAAGGTGATTGATAAAAACGATGGCAACCTGTACACCGTGACCACGGTAACCAAGGAAGGCCAGAGCACCGAGTACGACAGCCGCAACTTCCAGAATGGAACTGCGAGCACATATCCAACTGCGGTGTTCACGAACAGCTACAAGGCTGAAGGGACTGCGCTTGAATCGGTCAACTTTGATAAGGAGCTGACGGGTCGCGACTGGAAAGATACAGACAGCTTTGAGTTCACCCTTGCGGCCGATGCCGATCGCTCTACGGTGAGCGATGAGGCCCT
Source organism: Enorma sp. (assembly GCF_982429025.1). Taxonomy (NCBI): domain Bacteria; kingdom Bacillati; phylum Actinomycetota; class Coriobacteriia; order Coriobacteriales; family Coriobacteriaceae; genus Enorma; species Enorma sp. The sequence goes on along the minus strand of NZ_CEWCAA010000030.1, from coordinate 13,275 downwards.
GGACGCCTCCATGCCGGAGACGACGACGTTTACCGCAACGTCTGGTGACCGTGACTTCTCGTTCGGTGCATTTAGCTTCAAAGAGGCCGGTGCCTATGTGTACACCGTAAACGAGACCCAGCCTGGTGCTGAGGAAGACACGCAGGGCGTGACCTATGACAGCCGTACGGCAACGATTGCGGTCGTTGTCGAGGACAACGGTACAGGCACGCTAAGCATTGCTAGCGGCTATCCGATGGTGACGGGCCTTGGACCTGCAGACGAGAACGGCGTTTATTCGTTCGTTAACCGCTACAACGCGGATCCGGTTGATCTGACGCAGGACACCGATTCTGGCCTCGGCGTTCAGAAGACCGTGACGGGTGCTCCTAACGAGGAGGACTTCTCGTTCACCGCGACATTTAACGCCGATGAGAGCACGGGCACTGTCGATAATATCGAGGGCCTGACCGATGACAACACGCTGACGGCTACCATCTCTGATGGCTTCGCAGCTGGCGAGACCAAGGGCGTTGACTTTGGCACTATCACGATTAGCGCTCCTGGCACCTATGTCTTTGACGTGGTTGAGGACAACGCTGCTGCCGCTCCTTCCGCAGGCTGGACCTACGACGACAACACGCGCCAGATCGTGGTGACGGTAACCGACAATACCGAGGGCGAGCTCGTGGCCACGACGACGCATGAGGGCCAGGAGACCAACGATCCGGTGTTCACTAATAGTTACACGCCGGAAAGCGTGATAGTTGGTGACGACGAGGCGGGTCTCCAGGTGACTAAGCAGGTTACCGGGGCGCCGGCGCTGAGCGAGTTTGACTTCACGCTGCAACTCACCTCTGATAACAGGTCCAACGTGATGGTGGGCTCTGGAGACGAGGCAACCGCCTTCCCTGAGAATGGAATTAAGATGTCCACCTCGGGTCTTGAAGGCCATGAGAACTCCGAGACCGTCGACTTCGGCGACCTTACCTTCACTGCAGTGGGCGACTATGTCTTCACGGTGGCCGAGACAACTGCGCAGCCTGATCCGGCGAACGGTTGGACCTACGATAATGCGGCCCGGACCATTACGGTTCACGTGACCGACGAAGGATTCGACGGTCACCTCGACGCAACGGTCGAGGACAATAACCCGACGGTGACCAATCGCTACAACCACGGCACGGTAACCCTTACCGGCGATACTGCCCTCAAGGTGCAAAAGACCGTGACCGGCGCTCCGACTGATACCGACTTCACCTTCGTGGCGACGTTCGATGCCGAGGCGAGCGCGGCGGCGGAGAACCCCGGTAGCATCTCCGGAATCCAGGGAGCGACCGAGGGGCATGCGTTCACGCTCAACGCCACGGTGGGCGACAGCTTCGCTGAGGGCGATGCAGCCAAGACGGCGAGCTTCGGTGACGTGACCTTCACGCAGCCCGGCATCTACATCTTCGACGTTGAGGAGACGAACGAGGACCCCGCTGCGGATAGCGGCTGGGCCTACGACCAGACCATCAAGACCATAACGGTCGAGGTGACCGACAACGGCGAGGGTGCGCTTGTACCCACCGTTACCTACAGCAACGATGTCGATGGGGCGGCTGATGCCGACAAGGCGGTCGACTCTGCTGCGGCCTTCACTAACAGCTACGAGGCTGCGCCGGTGATCATCGGCGAGGGTGATACCGCGGGCATCACCGTCAAGAAGACCTTCACCGGGCGCGAGAACGGCTGGGGCGATGACGATAACTTCCAGTTCACGCTGACGCCGGTCGATAATGCCCCGATGCCCGAGGGCGAGGGTGCGGATACCATCATCATCGGCAAGCCCGAGAGCGGTAGCGAAAACACCAACGTGTTCGGTGCTATCGAGTACGATACGGTGGGCGAGTACCACTACACCATCTCTGAGGTTGTGCCGGCGGATGACAATGCGGATGCCGAAGGCGTGCAGGCAAGTGGCGTGACCTACGACACCCATGTTGCGAACGTAACCGTCTCGGTGACCGACAACGATCACGACGGCAAGCTCGAGGCAAGCGTGAGCTACGACAACGATGGCGCTACGACCCTCGAGGACCAGGCGGTGGAGGGCGCTGCGGCGTTCACCAACACCTATAAGGCCGGCGGAACGACCACCACGCCCGATGCGGGCGAGGGCAGCATCATGCTGCGCAAGGTGTTCACCGGCAGGGATTGGGCTGAGGGCGAGACCTTCACCTTCAGCATCGCCGCAGGCAACGATGAAGCGGCCAACTACCTGCCCGATCCGGCAACCGCGACCGTCTCTGAGCCTACCGGCAAGGACGACAACGGCAACGACTACGCCGACTTCGTTGGCTGGACCATCACCTACGACCAGCCTGGCACGTACGTTTACACGGTGACCGAGGTGCCGGGCGACAACCCGAACCCGGGAATTACGTACGACGGCCATACCGCTACGGTGACGGTGCGCGTGACCGACAACAACCAGGGTGGTTACACTGCGGTTGCTGAGGTTAAGGATGGCACCTTCACCAACAAGTACCAGGCGGGTACGGTGGACTACGACGCCGAGGGTGGCCTGCAGATCGTGAAGAACCTGACGGGTCATGATATCGCGGCTGGGCAGTTCCAGTTCACGCTGACGGCCATCAACGACGACGCGATTGAGAAGCTCGGCGGGAAGACCCGGGTCTACGACTCTACGGCGCAGGCCACGAGTGGCAACGTAGCCTCCGAGACCATCGCGGCCCTGACTGGCATGACGTTCGACCAGAGTGACGCGAGCAAGACCTTCACCTTCACCATGGAAGAGACCAAGGGCGGCGGCGAAGGCTACACCAACGACATCCGTGTCTACGAGATCGAGATTGCGGTTACGGACAACACCCAGGGTACGCTGACGGTTACGACTGCGGTCGATGGGGAAACGGTTGCGACCTACACCGCTTCGGCTGTGGCAACCAATGCGCTCCAGCCCGTCACGCTCGAGTTCAACAACCGCTACGACGCCGCCACGACCACGGTGGGCGAGGATGCCTCGGCCAAGATTGAGGCCACCAAGACCCTGACCGGCCGTCCGATGACGGCGGGTGAGTTCACCTTCACCGTGACGGATAAGAAGGGCAACGAGGTCACGACGGGCTCGAACGCGGCAGCAGCCGACGGCGAGGCTGGCAAGGTTACCTTCCGTGACATCACCTACACCGTTGAGAAGCTCAACAACGACGCAGCCAATGGCATTGCCAGCAAGACGGCCGGCGAAAACGGCGCGACGGTCTACACCTACCAGTACACGGTTACCGAAACCGGTGGCACGGGCGATGGCGTGACCAGCGTGGCCAACTCCTTCACGGTTACCGTGACCGTGAAGGACGATGGTGCCGGGCACCTGACGGCCGCTGTCGACCAGGGCGAGAACCCGACCCTTGGCTTCACGAACACCTACGGCGATGGTGAGACCGCCGAGGCCGTCCTGAACGGCAACAAGGCGATTGCCCTTGCCGACCCGACCCTGACCGGCCCGACCCTGGCGGACATCGCGGGCAAGTACACCTTCACGCTCGAGGGCTCTGAGGGCGCGCCGATGCCCGAGGGCTCGAACGGCAACACCAAGACCGCGCAGAACGATGCGGCGGGTAGCGTGAGCTTTGGCACCATCACCTACACGATGGCCAACGTCTTTGGCACGGATGCCTCGATCGATGCGGCCGACGACGACGTGAGCACGCAGGCCAGCGAGCTGCGCAGCAAGACCTTCACCTACGAGGTCACGGAGTCTGGCGAGGTGGCTGGCATCACCAACGAGGGCGGCACCAAGACCATCGAGGTCAAGGTGACCGACAACGGTGACGGTACGCTTTCGGTTGACGTGGCTCCTGCCAGCGGTGCCGCCGAGGGCATGGACTTCACCTTCACTAATACGTATGACGTGGAGGACGTGACCACGACCCCGACGGGCGAGGGCGGCGTGACCATCACCAAGACGCTCGACGGCCGAACCATGGACGAGGGTGAGTTCACCTTCAAGATGGTCGAGACAGGCACTACCGAGCCGGTGGCGACTGCCACGAACGGTGCGAACGGTAGCGTGAGCTTCGGTGGCATCACCTTCACCCAGCCGGGCACCTACACCTACGAGATCAGCGAGGTGCCGGGTGAGCAGAGCAACGGCGTGAGCTACGACCGGAGCGTCTATACCGCGACGGCTGTGGTGACGGATACCGGTACGGGTACCCTGAGCGTCGAGTGGACGGTTAAGAATGCCGCCGGCGAGGAGGTCGAGCAGATCGAGTTCGCCAACGGCTATACCACCACGCCGGCATCGGTCACCCTCGGTGGTAGCAAGGTGCTCAACGGCGCCACGCTCGAGGACGGCCAGTTCAGCTTCCGCCTGAGCGATGCCGAGGGCAACGAGGTCCAGACGGTGCAGAACGCCGCCGACGGTAGCTTCGTCTTCGATACGCTGACGTTCGACGCGTCGGGCACCTACGAGTACACCATCTCTGAGGTCCTGCCCGAGGACGACGATGCCGCGACCGATGGCATCCAGCAGGATGGCGTGACCTTCGACGAGACCACGTGGACGGTCGAGGTGACGGTGAGCGACAACCGCAAGGGCCAGCTCACGATTACGGGCCTTACCTACAACGGCGAGACTGAGTTCCCGGTGTTCACGAACACCTACACGGAGCCGCCTGCGCCCGAGCCGGATGACGACAACGAGGGCCCGCTCATGCAGACGAGCGACGGTACGTTTACCGCTATCGCCGCCGTGCTGGGGCTTGGCGTCGTTTCGATCGCCGCAGGCGTGGTGATGAAGAAGCGGGGTGAGTAGCCTATGGCGATGAGGCCGGGTTCTGGATCATCGCTAAAAGGAGTGAGTACGCACATCAACGGCCGGCACGCGTTCGTGCACGAGCGCGTGCTGGAGTTGGTGGCGCGTGAGACCGAGCTTCGCGGAGCGGTGCGGTTTGTTAAGGCCGATCTTGCGAAGCGGATGGGGTGCAGCGAGCAGATGCTTGACCGCGCGGTGCGCCGCCTGTGCCGAGAACAGCTGATCACGCGAACGCCGATATTCAACGAGAACGGCGGTCAGCTGGGAAACGAGTACCAGGCAACGAGTGACGGCTTGGTCATGGCGCGTCATCTTAAGAGCCGCAAGCGCGATGCTTCGTAAGGGGCATGCGCTCTGTTACCGGGCTGTGCAGGGGACACCTTGCGCAGCCCGGTTTTTTAGTGGGTCAGATGGGCGGGTTGGTGTCAAAGGTGCCTGACGAACGCGCTTCGGGCCGGCGTGGCCCCGACGGTTTGAAGCCGAAAAACTTGCTACCCGGGGCATCATTTAACAGATTCGACACATATCGCCTGCTAGCGGCGGGGGTGAAATCGGCGAACGGAGAACCCGAGGTAGACGGCAGCGTTTTGGACTCGAAGGCGGGCGTTTACAGGGAGGGGGGCACCTTAATAAATCGAGCGGAGCGAACATGCCTCCATACAATCGCTTCAAATATGCGTCGTGCATTGTGCGTCGTATGCACGCCGGTGTTCGGCGATAACGGCGGGCAGCTGGCAAACGAGTATCGAGCTACCGCCGAGAGCATCCATCGCGTACGCGCCGCGAAGTCCTCGACGCGCCGACGGTCATAATCTGGATAAGACGGGCGGGCCCGCTTGCCGGAAGGAGCGGCGGGCCCGCTTTGCATAGATGCGGGCAGCGGCTGCGGCGGGCGTTTGCCGCGTGGATGGTAGCTCTCCTCCTGCGGCGGCTTTCTGTTCGCGGAAGCTTCCCGCTTTCGCGTCGGACGCTTCTTGCCGTCGCGGCCTGCGCGTGTCCGCCGCCCGCATGCGGGGGGCTGCCGATGTGCGTCATGTGGAAAAACATGTATATCGAGAAGCATATTCTGCATATAATTGGCATCTATTAAGTAAGTCACGAATATTATTACCAAAAGTTTTATACAACTGGATAAAACCAGTACAATACTTGCGGCCTATTAACCTTTAATCCGGTCCAGAGAGCCCGGGAAGGAGCGAACATGGCACCACAAGACATGGCAGCCGAGCTTGCCAGCACTTGCGATGCGAGCCCATCGGCTCGTCGGGCGCGCGTAAGCGACCTCGCGGCGCGCATGCTATCAAAAACCAGCAAACAATCGAGCGATCCGGCCATCTTGCTGCTGGCCGACGGCACGGCGTTCTACGGGCGTTCGTGCGGCGCCGCAGGCACGGCGGTGGGGGAGGTGTGCTTTAACACCTCGCTCGAGGGGTACTTCGAGGTCGTGACGGACCCGAGCTATGCCGGACAGATCGTGACTATGACCTACCCCCAGATAGGGAACTACGGCATCGACCTTGCCGATACCCAGACGGCGCCGGGTATGCCGGGCAGGCACTTGGAGAACGTGAAACCGGCGCTGCGCGGTCTCGTGGTGCACGATATGTGCCATGTGCCGTCGAACTGGCGCTCGACCATGAGCCTGCCGGAATACCTCGAGGAGCGCGGCGTCGTTGCCATCGAGGGCATCGATACGCGCGCGCTTGTGCGGCACTTGCGCGACAACGGAGCACAAAAGGGCATCGTTTCAACCGAGGTGTTCGATCTTGCCGAGCTCGCTCGCATGCTCGATAGCGCCCCCGACCTCGTGGGAACGAACCTCGTGCAGACCGTAAGCTGCAAGGAGGCCTATGGATACGATGCGTCGAGCCTTTCCCAGAACCGCGCCTTCGCTGCGGCCGCCCCGGCCAATACGCGCAAGAAGGTCGTGGTGTACGACTGCGGCGTGAAGAGGGGCATCATCGAGGGGCTCGCGCGTGTGGGGTGCGAGCTTCTCGTCGTGCCATGGGACACGCCGGCCTCCGAGGTGCTCAAGCACCGCCCCGACGGCGTCTTTCTTTCCAACGGGCCAGGCGATCCAGACGCCGTGGGGGAGACGTACGCCCAGGTTCAGCGGCTTATTGGCAAGGTGCCCATCTTCGGCATCTGCTTGGGGCACCAGATGATTAGCCTTGCTGCCGGAGCCACCATGGAGAAGCTCGCCTACGGGCACCGCGGAGGCAATCAGCCGGTTATGAATCTGCTTACGCACCGCGTGGAGATTACCGCGCAGAACCACGGGTTCGGCCTCGTGTTCCCGAGCCTGGGGGAGCTCGTGCCGGAGCTTTCGGGCGGCGTGTCCGAGCATCCTTGCGGTTCCGATGGCGCCCCCGCCACCGGCGACCTGCGATTCTGGGTCGAGCGGGGTGTGGCGCCCGTGGTGAGCAATGAGCGCTTCGGACGCATCCGCCTCACGCACGTGAACCTGAACGACGGCACCGCCGAGGGCATTCAGCTGCTCGATGCCCCTGCGTTCAGTGTGCAATACCACCCCGAGGCCGCGCCTGGTCCTACCGATGCGCACTACCTGTTCACCGCGTTCATGCGCCTCATGGACGGCGACCGCGATTACCTGGATATCGATATCGCCAAGGACCGCCTCGCGGGGTGGACCTTCGCTGCGTGATGTGGCGCAGGGCGCGCTTCCGCAGGTTTTCAGCGAGCCGAGCCGCCAGATTCGATGCTGGAAGCCGCCTCTGCGAAACGGATTTACTAATTACGCCGTGAAATTGGCTAAAAATGTCGATTTTCGGCAATCGCATCTCCCTGAAGGGCTCGACGAACGAGGAAAAAGGCGTGGAATGGGTGGACAGGCGGGCGTAGAACCTTCAAAACGGCCGCAAACACACCGATATCCGCGCGCAGGGCACAGGTCGATCGCCATTTTTCGACATTTTTAGCCAGATTAGGAGAACGCAATGCCAAAACGTACCGACATCAAGCGGATTCTCGTCATCGGGTCCGGCCCGATCGTCATCGGCCAGGCCTGCGAGTTCGATTATTCTGGCGCTCAGGCCTGCAAAGTGCTCAAGGAGGACGGCTACGAGGTCGTTCTGGTCAACTCAAATCCGGCTACGATCATGACGGACCCGGGACTTGCGGACCGCACCTATGTTGAGCCCGTGACCCCAGAGTTCATTGAGAAGGTGATCGCCCGAGAGCGTCCCGACGCCCTGCTTCCCACGCTCGGTGGGCAGACGGGCCTCAATGCCGCTGTGGAGCTGGCCAAGAATGGAGCGCTCGACGCATATGGCGTCGAGATGATTGGGTGCGACCTTGCCGCCATCGAGCGGGGCGAGGACCGCAAGCTCTTCAATGAGGCCATGGCCGAGATCGGTCTGGAGGTTGCCCGCAGCGGTTACGCTTATTCCATCGACGACGCGCTCGCTATCGTGGCGCGCGTGGGCTACCCCTGCGTGCTGCGCCCGAGCTTTACCCTGGGCGGCGCGGGTGGCGGTATCGCGCACGATGAACAGGAGCTGCGCGAGATCGTGCGCCAGGGCCTTGAGCTCTCTCCTGCCGGCGAGGTGCTCGTGGAGGAATCCATCGAGGGTTGGAAAGAGTACGAGATGGAGGTCATGCGCGACCGCGCCGGCAACGGCATCATCGTGTGCTCTATCGAGAACCTCGACCCCATGGGCGTGCACACGGGCGACTCCATCACCGTGGCGCCGGCGCAGACCCTTTCCGACCTGGAGTACCAGCGTATGCGCGTGGCCTCGCTGGCCATTCTGGAGAAGGTGGGCGTGGAGACGGGCGGATCCAATGTGCAGTTTGCCGTAAATCCCAAGAACGGACGCCTCATCGTGATCGAAATGAACCCGCGCGTGAGCCGAAGCTCGGCGCTTGCGTCCAAGGCCACCGGATTCCCCATCGCCAAGGCAGCGGCTCGCCTTGCGGTGGGCTACACCCTCGACGAGATCGTAAACGATATCACCAAGGCCACGCCGGCGTGCTTCGAGCCCAGCATCGATTACTGCGTGGTCAAGGTGCCGCGCTTCGCTTTCGAGAAGTTCAAGGGTACCGACACCACCCTCACAACGCGCATGAAGGCCGTGGGAGAGATTATGGCCATCGGCCGCTCGTTCGAAGAGGCGTTCGGCAAGGCCATGCGCTCGCTCGAAGACGGGCACGCCGGGCTGAGCGCGGGCGGCGACAACCTTGCTGCCGTGCCGGATGACGAGCTTGGGGGCCGCGTGGCATCGCCCACCGAGGACCGCATCTTCGCGCTCGCCGAGGCACTCCGTCGCGGATGGGGCCACGAGCGCGTGCACGAGCTCACCGGCATCGATCCGTGGTTCATCTCGCGCATCGCCGACATGATCGCCGTGCAGGAGAGCGTCCGGGGCCTGCGCGTGGAGGACATCGATGCCGACGCCATGCGCCTGCTCAAGCAATACGGTGCGAGCGATGCCGAGATCGCGCAGCTCACCGGGAGCGACGAACGCTTCGTTCGGGCCTATCGCAAGGGTCTCGGCGTTGTTCCCTGCATGAAGACCGTCGATACGTGCGCCGCGGAGTTTGCGAGCGCAACGGAGTATCACTACAAGACCTACGAGGGCCTCATGCGGGTATCGCCCGACGCGAGCCGTGGCGTTGCGGCAGACGAGGTAACCCGCGCGCACAAACCCAAGGTGATGATTCTGGGCGCGGGGCCCAACCGTATTGGTCAGGGCATCGAGTTCGACTACTGCTGCGTGCACGCGAGCTACGCGCTGGCGAGCCGCGGCTTCGAGACCATCATGGTGAACTGCAACCCCGAAACCGTCTCCACCGACTACGACACGTCCGACAGGCTGTACTTCGAGCCGCTTACCTACGAGGATGTCATGGACATCGTTGATGTGGAGCGCCCCGACGGCGTGGTGGTGACGCTCGGTGGCCAGACCCCGCTCAAGCTGGCCCGCGCGCTCGCCGATGCAGGCGTGAAGATTATGGGCACGCAGCCCGACGCCATCGACCTTGCCGAGGACCGCGAGCGATTCAGTGCCCTGTTGGACCGCATGCGCATCATGTATCCGCCGGCGGGCGAGGCGCGGAGCTTCGAGGAGGCGGAGCAAGTTGCGGCGCGGATCGGGTTCCCGCTGCTCGTGCGCCCGAGCTACGTGCTGGGTGGCCGCGGCATGATGATCGCCTACGACGCGGAGCACCTTCGGGAGTACATGGCCGAGGCCGCGCGCGTCTCGCCTGACTACCCTGTCTACCTCGACCGGTTCCTCGAGGGCGCTATGGAATGCGACGTGGACGCGCTTTGCGACGGGGACGAGGTCTATATCGGCGGCATCTTGGAGCATATCGAGGAGGCCGGTATCCATTCGGGCGATTCCGCCACGTGCATTCCGCCCTTCAGCTTCTCCGACGCGCTCGTGGCGAAGTTGCGCGACACCACGGCGCGCATTGCCATGGCGCTTGGCGTGCGCGGCCTGGTGAACGTGCAATATGCCATCCAGGGCGAGCAGGTCTATGTGATCGAGGCAAACCCGCGCGCGAGCCGAACGGTGCCGTTCATCTCGAAGGCAACGGGTGTTCCGCTCGCCAAGTGCGCGGCGTGCATCATGGCGGGGGAGAAGATCGCCGACCTGCACCTGCCTGCCGACGACCGGCGGCTCGACTGGTTCTGCATGAAGGAAGCGGTGATGCCGTGGGGCCGCTTCCCGGGCGCCGACGTGGTGCTCGGCCCGGAGATGAAGTCGACGGGCGAGGTGATGGGCATCGCGAAGAGCTACCCCGAAGCATATGCCAAGACGCAGCTCGCGATCAGCTACGAGCTTCCCACGCCGGAGAGCGGCAAGGTGTTCATCTCGGTGAATGATCGCGACAAGCGCAACATCCTCTCGCTCGCGCGCATCCTGCGGTACCTGGGGTTCGAGATTTGCTCCACCGAGGGCACGGCCCGCGTGCTGGCTGGCGGCAACGTGAAGTGCGAGGTGGTGCGCAAGTTCAGCGAGGCGCACCCCAACATCGGGGACATGGTGGCGAATGGCGAGATTGCCCTCATGATCAACACGCCGTTCGGGCAGGAGTCTCGTGGCGACGGGTACCAGCTGCGCACTGAGGCCGTGCGTCGCGGGGTCACGTGCATCACGGCCTTGAGCGCGGCAAACGCCTTCGTGGCGGCGGTCGAAGCCGTTGAGGATGCTCGCCTCGACCGCGGCGAGGACATGGGGGTCATCGCTCTGCAGGACCTCCCCCAGTACGAGGTGTAGGGCGTTTCTGCCTCGATGCGTACGGGCCTGCGGATTCTGGAAGATTGCGATGCCGGCGGCGGTCGGGGTACCCCACCCCGCTGCCGCCGGGGGTGCCCTGGCGATTTCGCCCGCTGCCGCCGGCCGGCGTTCCTCGGCAGTCCCGCTCCGCTGCCGGGGCACCCTGTTCCCCTGGCGAGGGTGCCCCGTTCATGGCGATACGATGTTAATTGACCTAAGTTAGTAACAATTCAAGCATAATCTAAGTAAGCGAGCGGATCGAGGAGACGGGGCAGGTACAATCCCGTTTCGTTCCTCAATTTGCGGATGCGATGCCGGCGGCGCGAATGCGGCACCGGAGGCATGAAGACGAAGCCTACGACGCGAACGCGGCACGGGCGACGCAAGGACGATGACGGTGCCACGACTGCAATGCCGGCGACACGAATGCGATGGTGGCGATTCCCAATGGACGAGAACAGCAGGACGATACATGACGACGTGCGCCAGCGGGCGGTCGAACTGCTCGAAGCCGGTGTGGGCCGCCGCCACCTTGCGCGCGAGCTTGGGGTGAGCGATGCGACGGCCCGGCAATGGGCCCGCGCGTTCGCCGTGGGCGGTGCGGAGGCCGTGCTCAACGCCGGGAGCCACCGCAAGGTGTACGACTACGAGACCAAGCTCGCTGCCGTGAAAGAGCATGTGGAGCGCGGCAAGTCGGTCCGCGATGTGATGGTTAAGTATCAGATTCCCAGCGAGTCTTCGCTCAAGGCGTGGTGCCGAGCGTACCGACGCGACGGAGCGCATGCGCTCGTTAACAAACGTCGAGGTCGCAAGCCCAGGTCTTCGGCAGAATCCTCGTCGTAGGAGCATTTCCCGCGGCGCAGCGCGCGTGCTATCATGGTCCGCGGTCAAGCATTCAAGGCTGCCCGCGGGCAGCAGAAGGGAGCAGCATGCTCAACGCTATTGAGATCGCGCCGAAGGTTTGGTGGGTCGGCGGGCTCGACTGGAACGAGCGCCAGTTCCACGGCTACACCACCGAGCGCGGCATTACCTACAACGCCTATCTCATCATGGACGAGAAGGTAACGCTCATCGACACCGCCAAGGCGACCTTCACCGACGAGTTCGTTCAGCGCATCAGCCAGGTGGTCGATCCGGCGAAGATCGATGTCGTGATCACCAACCACGTGGAGATGGACCACTCCGGCAGCCTGCCCAAGATCCACGAGCTCGCGCCGAGCGCGACCATCTACGCCAGCGCTCCGGCCGGCGTGAATGAGATCCGCGCGCACTACGGCATCGAGGTCGAGGGCGTGAAGACCGGCGATTCGCTGAGCATCGGCGAGCGCACGCTCCACTTCGTGCAGACGCCCATGGTCCACTGGCCCGACAACATGGTCACCTGGTGCCCCGAGGACGGCATCCTCTTCTCGAACGACGCCTTCGGCCAGCACTTCGCCACGAGCAAGCGTTTCGACGACGAGAACGACCTTGCCGAGGTCATGAAGCAGGCCAAGAAGTACTACGCAAACATCGTGTGGCCGTACGGTGCCCAGGTGCAGAAGGCCATGGGTGCGCTCGCGGGCCTCGACATCAAGATGATTGCCCCCTCGCACGGTGTGATTTGGCGCAGCAACATCCCTGCCATCCTGGAGAAGTACCAGGCTTGGAGCACCTACCAGACCGAGGATAAGGCCGTGGTGGTGTTCGACTCCATGTGGCACTCCACCGAGCTTATGGCTCGCGAGATCTGCGACGCCTTCATCAAGGAGGGCGTGACGGCCCAGCTCATCGACCTCAAGCACACGCACATCTCGGACATCATGCTCTATATGTGCGACGCGCGCTACGTGGCGGTTGGCTCGCCCACCCTCAACTCCAACATGATGCCTACGGTGGCGAGCTTCCTCACCTATATGCGTGGCCTTTCGCCCAACAACAGCCAGCGCATCGGTATCGCGTTCGGCAGCTATGGCTGGGCGCCGCTTGGTCCCAAGCAGGTCGAGCAGGCCATGCAGGACGCCAAGTTCGAGATGCCCGTGCCCGTGATCACCCAGCAGTGGATTCCTGGCGAGGAGAAACTCACCGAGATTCAGGATACGGTGAAGAAGATCATCGAGGACACCCGCGCGTAGTTATCGAGGACACCCGCGCGTAGCGGTTGCAAAAGTCTGATGATCGGCCCCGGTTGCGTAAGTGCGCAGCCGGGGCTTTTTGGTGGGGAGGGCTTGGGCGGAGGAGAGGCGG